>JAUNAM010000060.1:335-1463 GCA_030527615.1 Clostridia bacterium | reverse complement strand
GGTCGTTCGCCACGGAAGTTATCCATACCAAGCAGAGCCATAACGTCCTCGCGTGTTGCATCGTCGGGCAGATCAGCCACCTTTTGTTTAAATTCTTTTAAATCAAAATTTTCGGCATTTGGCATATCGGGGCGTTCTCCAAAATTTTTGCCGCCTCCCATACCTCCGGTTTCGTTAAAGGTTGAGCCTGCGGTGTAGCTTTGCTCTTTGCCGTCTATAAATACATCGCCTGCGTTATAGGTTATGCCGTTTTCACTGTCGATTGCGCTGTCGGGGGCGGTTATACCGTTGATGTTAAGCGTACCGCCGTTTATGGCAACAAATCCGTTAGAGTCTATACCGTCGCCTTCGGCGCCCAAAGCGGCGTTAAGTGTTATATTGCCGCCGTTTATGGCAATTACCGAAACATTATCCTCGTTAACGTTTATGCCGTCATCCTGTGAATTTATAGTTATATCACCGCTGTTTATGCTTAGGTGCAGCTCGCTGTCAAGACCCTCAAAGCTTGAGGTTACATTTAAAGCACCTTTACCGTCAATGTTCATACTTTGGTAAGAATAAAATGCGGCATCGATTTTGCGCAGCTTCTTTTGCACCTTAATTTGGTCGTCGGAGTCATCGTCCTTGTATACCGTTTTAAGCATACGGTATATATTTTTGCCGTCCACATTGTTTTTAGTGCCGTCGGCTAAAACTACATTTACGCCGGCATCAGCTGTATCAATGTTTACCGAGTGCTCATCGCGGTCCTCCCAAGCGTTGTCACACTCAAAAGTATCGCGGAATACAATTGCGGGTGCCACCGTACAGGTGATGTCGGCACCGTTTAGTATAAGTGTAACTTTAGAATTTTTATCGGTAAAATTTTCGTCCTCGTCGCCAAGGTCAACTAAAATTTGACCATTCCACTCACCCTGCAAAGAATATGTACCCGCCTTTGTTATATGAAGCACTTTGTTTTTTGAAGCCTCGTCGGCACTGTACATCATATCGGTAGGAAGCTTGTTGCCAAGCGACGGCAATGTAGCAAAGATGTATTCATCGTGCTTGCCGTCGGTGTAATAATAGCACCATTCCTTTTCACCGTCATAATTCTGCAGTTTAAAGCCGCTTTCGTCTAAAAGAGGA
>JAUNAM010000060.1:0-325 GCA_030527615.1 Clostridia bacterium | reverse complement strand
GGTCTATATATGCATCGGCGTCGGTCTCGGGTTTAGTACCGGTGTAATACTCGGCAGGCGCATCCTCCACCTCATCGTGTGCAACCGACGGGTCGCAGTGCCAAGTATAGTCAAATTCCTCAATATCGGCACCGTCCAATGTGGCGCTGTCACCATCAAGCTTTATTGTGACGGCATTGACAGTGCTGTCTTTTTTTGCGGTTGTTTTATCGCTACAGCCAACAAAGCAGGATATAACGATAGTTAAAACAAAAACGAGATATATTGCTTTTTTCATAAAAAATCATCCAAAATTTTAAATTAAGTGATATAAAAATATTAATAA
>JAUNAM010000102.1 GCA_030527615.1 Clostridia bacterium | reverse complement strand
ATTTATATTTTTAAAATAATAATCATAAAATTTAAAACAGGTTTAACTTGAAAAGAAATTAATGTAGATATATAATACGAGGAGAGAATATCTTTGAAATTGTATAAAAAAATTGTGCCACAGTTGATTTTATTGGGCTTTATATGTGCCGTAGCCTTATTTTCATACATAAATCACGAATTTATTTCGGTGGGTAATAATACGGACACCAATAATACTATAATAATAGACGCAGGGCACGGTGGATTTGACGGCGGTGCAGTGGCAGGCGACGGCACGGTAGAAAAGGATATAAATTTATCTATCGCCAATAAAACCGCCGCAATGCTGCGGTTTTATGGATTTAATGTTATTATGACTCGAACTACCGATACCGGTACCGAATCTGACCAAACCAACACAATACCCAGACGTAAAAAAAGTGATCTGCAAAATCGGTTGCAGTTAATGAAGGATAACCCCGATGCAATTTATGTTAGCATTCATTTAAATAAATTTACAACATCTTCAGCAAGCGGAGCACAGGTATTTTATACCAAAAACTATATAGAGGCCGCCACATTGGCAAATTGTATTCAAAATACCATTACCGCACTAATTCAACCGCAAAACACACGGGTGGTAAAGCAGGGCAGCGATAGCACATATCTGCTTAAAAACGCAACCGTTCCGGCGGTTATAGTAGAGTGCGGATTTTTAAGCAACAGACAAGAGCTTGAAAAGCTTAAAACCGATGATTATCAGTCACAAATGGCATTTGCCGTAACAACGGGTATTATAGAATTTTTAAAATAAAAGAGGTTTACTATGGCAGGAAAAATTAAAACTGTTTTTGTATGTAGCAGTTGTGGCTATGAAACACCAAAATGGATGGGTCAATGCCCAAATTGTAACGAGTGGAACACGCTTGAAGAAGAGGTAATTGCCGATAAAAAAGCGGTTGGCTCTATGACATCTACCGCTGTTAAAAAGGTGATTTCGGGTGCGAAAGCACTTTCACAAATCAGCATTACAGATGAACAACGCTATATCACCGATATTGCCGAGCTTGACCGTGTGCTGGGCGGTGGTATCGTTAAAGGCTCGGTTGTGCTGTTATCGGGTGACCCCGGCATTGGTAAGTCAACCATACTTTTACAAATTTGTCAAAGTATTAGTGATAAAAACATACTTTATGTATCGGGCGAGGAGTCTGCCGTGCAGATAAAGCTGCGTGCGAAACGTCTTGGCGTTGATGGCGATAATGTCACCATAATGACCGAAACCGACACACAGGCTATATGCGAATATGTTATGGCACAAAAACCCGACCTTGTTATGATTGATTCAATACAAACCTTGCAAATAAGTGAACTTTCGTCATCGGCAGGCAGTATTGTGCAGGTGCGCGAATCCACAAATATGCTGCTTCGCACGGGTAAGTCGCAGGGTATACCAATATTTATTGTCGGTCACGTTAACAAGGGCGGCGATATTGCGGGACCAAAGGTGCTTGAGCATATTGTTGACACCGTGCTTTATTTTGAGGGCGAGCGCAATCAGTCTTACCGTATTTTACGTGCTATAAAAAACCGTTTTGGCTCTACCAACGAAATCGGCGTATTCGAGATGCGTGATACCGGTCTTATGGAGGTTGAAAATCCGTCGGCAATGCTGCTGTCGGGTAGAATGAGCAATGTTTCGGGTGGGTACATCACCTGTATTATAGAAGGTACACGCCCCATTCTTTCAGAGGTACAAGCTCT
>JAUNAM010000059.1 GCA_030527615.1 Clostridia bacterium | reverse complement strand
TCCCGTAACGCAGCACAACTATACCGAACTGCTAAAGGCAGGGGTAAAGATTTTTGAATATACTCCCGGATTTATTCATTCAAAGTTGTTTGTATCAGATGACAGCGTGGCAACCGTGGGCACCGTTAATATGGATTATCGCAGTTTTATAACACATTTTGAGTGTGGCGTTTGGATGTGTGATAATAAAACTGTTGGTGATATAAAAGAGCATTTTAATACCCTGCTTTTAAGCTGTGAAGAAATAACGCTTGAAAAGCAAAAAAAGCTGCCTTGGTATACCAAGCTCAAGTGTGAAATATTACATTTGTTTGCACCATTTATGTAAAAATATAAAAAGGGGAAATTATTATGAAAAAGTTTTTTAAATTTTTAGGCGCATTGTTAACAGTATTTTCAGCAGTTGTTGCAGCCCTTGCAATATTTGACAGGTTTGGCAACAAAAATCGCATAAAAGACGGTTATCTTGAATTGAATAACAACGACCAATCTGAATAATTTATTAAAGGACTGACAGTAAAGTCGGTCCTTTAATTGTCATAACTGCAATGCTTCTTGAATACACTTTACTAAAATGATTTTTGGAGTGTATTATAAATGGAGCAAAAAAGCATAAAAACCAGTGTTTTTAATCAAGAACTTATCTTTAAAGAAACTGCCGAGCAGCCAATAGATATTGATTTTACCCTGCCCGATTATTACTGTGATATATCTAAAATTTTAAAATGCCGTGCGGTGTCACGCATTTCATCAAAGGGTGTAAACGGAAATGCTGTTTTTGTTGAGGGCTGTGTTACGGTAACGGTTATTTATTGCGGTAGCGACAATTGTATCAGCTCATACGAATATCAATATCCGTTTTCAAAAAATTTTGATACAGGGGTCAGTACCGACGGCACTAACCTTACGGTTAAAACTAAATGTGAATATATAAATTGCCGTGCTGTCACCAGTCGAAAAATTGACATTCACGGTGCGGTTAGTATATGTGTTAAACTTAATCAAAGCCGCCTTACCGATATTATATCCGATATTGATGACTGCAATGTAGAGCTGCTGCGTGGCAGCGTGCCGGCTACCGTGCCTATGGGTATGGCAGATAAGTATTTGACCGTTGAGGAAGAGATAGAGCTCGGCAACGGTCAGGGTGATGTACGCTGCCTTATAAGATATGATGCCGAGGCGGTCATAAACGACACTAAAATTTTGGCGGGTAAATCGGTTGTATCGGGCGAAATGATGGTTAAGCTTTTGTATTTGCCCGAAAACACATCTGCTATGCAAACGGTGCGATGTAGTATACCGTTTAGTCAGTTGATAGAAATCGAAGGATTAGGTGAAGGTTGTGATTGCGAATCAAAGGTGTATATAGCCCAGCTTGAAATAAAGCCGCGTATGTCAGCCTCGGGGCAATGCCGTCAATTTTCACTGTGTGCCAAGCTGCTTATAACAAGTGAATGTTGTTGCAACAATGATGTTGCCGTTATACGCGATGCATATTCACGAAAATATGAGGCAGATATAAATAAAAATGAGCTGTGTTTTAACAAAATTTGTGAAAATATAAATGCCGCCTTTAACTGCAAAAAAAGCTTTGAATTTACAAACGATGTCATTACCCAAATTTCGGATATGTGGTGCGAAACACGCACAGATTCAGTAAAATTTGAATCAAATAATATGATTATAAAGGGTGTGGTTACGGCATTTATAATAGCTCAAGATGCGGATAGCATACCAACATTTTATGAAAAAACCTTGGATTTTGAATATACCTATCCCATTGATTTAAGTGTTGGCGAATATAAATGTGCACCCGAAATATCAGTCGCCGGTGCAAATTATACCTTGCTTGATGACTGCAATATAGAAATCAGGGTAGATTTAAAAATTTGTGCAGCGGTTTACAACTGCAATAAAGTACCGCTTATTACCAATATAAATGTAAACCCGCAAAAACCCATAGAGAAAACACAGCGCGGTGCAATGACGGTTTATTTTGCACAGTGTGGAGAAAATATTTGGGATATTGCCAAAAAATATTTTGCAAATGTTGATGAGATTAAGCAAATAAACGATATATCCGACAACATTCTTATAAATGATAAAATGATTTTGATACCAACTGAATAACATACGTCGTCACACTGGCATATATTGACAGTGTGACGCTTTTTGTTTTTCTTGACAGTTTTTGTTTTATGCTGTAAAATTATTGTATGAACTTTATTATGGGGGATATTATGAAAGAAAATAGAACAAAGCCATTTTCTGTCATTCGAGGCAACCTATCAAAGATATTGCTTGTTATATATGATGTTCTTGCGGTTAACTTTGCATATTTTTTAGCCCTTTGGCTCAGGTTTGATTGTGAGATAAACACTCTTTTGAAGGACGCCTACATTTATATAGAGGCGTGGGCTAAATTTATTCCGATTTATACTGTGGTTTCAATAATTGTGTTTAAGCTGTTCAAACTTTATCGCAGCGTTTGGACCTTTGCAAGCTATCGTGAGTTTTTTAATGTTGCGTATGCTACGCTGACAACCTGTGCTTTGCATACAATTGGTGTTACTGTTATATCAAGATTAATAGGTGGCAGCCGTATGCCGTTTTCCTACTATCTTTTTGGTGCAATGATACAGTTTGTTTTGATAATTGCGGTAAGATTTTCTTATAGGTTTATTTTGCTTGAGCGTAGCCGACGTGCCGTTGCCAACGCAAAGGAATCTAAACGTGTAATGCTTGTCGGTGCCGGTGCTGCGGGCCGTATGATTTTGCACGATATGAATATGGCAACCGATTCTACCGATAAGGTTGTTTGTTTGATTGATGATAATCCGCATAAAATCGGCAAGTATATTGACGGTTTTTGTATAGTCGGTGACCGCCACGATATTCCCGAAATGGTGCAAAAGCATAATGTTGACAAAATCTATATAACCATACCATCTATATCGTCTGCTGCAAAAAAAGAAATACTTGAGATTTGCAAAGAAACCGATTGTGAACTTAAAATATTACCTGATGTATTTAAGCTTGAAGACGGAAATATATCAAAATCAAAGCTTGTTGATGTCGCTATTGAGGATTTATTGGGTCGTGACCCTATCACCGTTGATATGAGTGATATTTTCAGCTTTTTGCAGGATAAAACCATTCTTGTTACCGGTGGTGGCGGTTCTATAGGCAGTGAGTTGTGCCGCCAGATTGCCGGTCGCAATCCTAAAAAGCTTATTATTTTTGATATTTACGAAAACAATGCTTATGATATCGAGCAAGAGCTTCGCGAAACCTACCCGCAGCTTGATTTAGATGTTCTTATCGGCTCTGTTCGTGACAGCCGTAAAATATATGACGTTTTTGCAAAGTACAAGCCACAGGTTGTTTATCACGCGGCGGCTCACAAGCATGTGCCTTTAATGGAGCATAGCCCCTGTGAGGCTATAAAAAACAATGTGCTGGGCACCTATAAAACTGCCTATGCCGCATCGCTTAACGGCTGTGAGCGCTTTGTGCTTATCAGCACCGATAAGGCGGTTAATCCAACCAACATTATGGGCGCCAGCAAACGCCTTTGTGAAATGGTTGTACAGTCGTTTGACGCTCTTATAAAAGAGGGCAAATTCAATAAAATGCGCCCACTTTATGAGCACGATGACAGCGAGGTTGCTGACCGCTTTACGTTAAGCGACAATGAGATAAAGACCGAATTTGTAGCCGTTCGTTTCGGTAATGTTTTGGGCTCTAACGGCTCGGTAATTCCTCTGTTTAAAAAGCAGATTGCCAAGGGCGGACCCGTTAAGGTAACCCACCCCGATATTATCCGTTATTTTATGACCATACCCGAGGCGGTAAGCCTTGTGCTGCAGGCGGGCACCTATGCCGACGGCGGTGAAATATTTGTACTTGATATGGGCGTGCCTGTAAAAATTGATTCGCTTGCGCGAAATCTTATAAGGCTTTCGGGTCTTAAACCCGATGTCGATATTAAAATCGAATACACCGGTCTTCGCCCCGGTGAAAAGCTTTATGAAGAGCGCCTAATGGATACCGAGGGCTTGCGCACTACACAAAACAAGCTTATCAGCATTTGCAAGCCTACCGATTTTGATGCATACGAATTGTTTAACAATATCGAAAAGCTAATGCATATATGCTATGAAAACCCGCAGGATGTAAAGAGCTTTGTAGAGCAGATGGTGCCTACCTATCACCCCGCGGGTGAGCACGGCACTGAAGAAAAAACAAAGGCTTATAAAGAGCAAATTGCCGCAATGTCGGGTAGCAACGGTAACTAAAATGTGTCCTATTGTGCAGCCTTTAAAACAATAAAATAAAAAACATAAAAAGCCTCTGCTTAATTTTCAAAGCAGAGGCTAAATTAATATTTAATTATGCATTGTGCATTGTGAATTATACCTTAAAGACCCGTTGCCTTTAAATAATCGCTATAAGCCTTTTCCCAAGCGTCATTGTCGTTTGGTGTATAGGTCTTAATTTCGGTAGAGTTTGATACAACCTTACGCAAATCGGCAAAGTCCTTTATCTCGCCCAAAGCATTAAATGCCACACCAATATTACCCATAACGGTGGCTTCGGTTGGTCCTGCAAGTACGGGTACATTGCAGGCGTCGCTTGTCATTTGGCAAAGTAGTCTGTCTTTGATACCGCCACCCAAAATATTAATGCTGTGATAGGTTTTGTCACCCAAGCTGTTAAGCGCATTAAAGGTGTACTTATATTTCATTGCAAGGCTTTGATAGATGCATCGCATAACCTCGCCACGTGTTTGCGGCACATATTGACCGGTCTTTTGGCAATATTCTTTAACGCGGCGCGGCAGATTGCCCGACGGCTCAAACGCAGGGTCATCTACATTAATAAAGCACTTAAACGGCTCACTTGCCAATGCCTCTTTTTCAAGCACGTCAAAGCCAACCTCTTCACCCTCACGGCGGAATTGGCGGCGTGATTCCTGAATAAGCCACAGACCCATAATATTTTTAAGAAAACGTGTGGTATCTTCAAAACCACCCTCGTTTGTAAAATCTGCCTTTGCAGCCTCGGCGGTTAGTATCGGTGTTTTGCTTTCAATGCCAAACAAGCTCCAGGTGCCGCAGCTAATATAAACAAAATCGTCACGTTCGCTTGGTGTTGCGGCTACGGCAGATGCCGTGTCGTGAGATGCTACGGCAATTACCGGCACCTTATCGCAACCTAATTCTTCACAAATTTCATCGGAAAGATAGCCGTAAACACTACCCGGTTTTGTGATTGGTGCAAATATTGATTTGGGCAGTCCCAACTGTTCAATAAGCTCAAAATCCCAATCCTTTGTGTAAGGGTTTAGTAGGTTAGAGGTTGATGCTATTGTTGCCTCTTCCTTCATTTCGCCTGTCAGCATATATGCAAACAGGTCGGGCATCATAAGCATTTTGTCTGCACGCTCGAGTACATCAGGCTCATTAAATTTTAAATACATAAGCTGATAAATTGTGTTAAAGTGAATAAACTGCAGACCTGCCTTTTTATAAAGGTCGTCACGGCTTATAATTTCAAACACCTTTTCGGGTACCGTGTGTGTTCTGCTGTCACGGTAGTGATAGGGGTTAGCAAGCAATCTGCCGTTTTTATCCAAAAGGCCAAAGTCAACACCCCAGGTGTCGATTGATATTGCGTCAAAGCCGCCCTCGTTTACAGCCTTGGTGATGCCTGTCTTAATCTCAAAGAAAAGACGCAGCACATCCCAATACATACTGCCGCGAACCACCACAGGGTCGTTAGCAAAACGGTGAATTTCCTTCATCTCAATTTTGCCGCCGTCAAGTGTGGCAATCATTGCTCGTCCGCTTGAAGCGCCAAAGTCAAAAGCAAGAACTCTTTTCATAAAAAAGCCTCCAAATTTTTTAATATATAATAAATATACCAAATATTTTGGACTTTGTCTACAACAAACTTGTAAAAAAGTGGCACAAGGTGTATAATCAGGGTATGAAAGATTTATGGAATTATTTAAAAGACACAAACAAGCCCATAGTGCTTTACGGTATGGGCAACGGCGCCGATAAAATTATATCGGTGCTAAATAGGTACGGTATTAAGCTTTCGGGTGTTTTTGCATCTGATGGCTTTGTGCGCAAAAAAACATTTCACGAGTTTGATGTTTTGCCCTATTCTATGCTAAAACGTCAGCTTGGCGATATGATAGTGTTGTTGTGCTTTGGTACGGCACTCCCCGACGTGATTGACGATATAAACAAAATCGCCTCCGAGTGCGAACTATATGCACCAAATGTACCGGTATTTGGCGATACACTTTTTAATATCGAGTACGCCCGTGCACACCGTGCCGATTTAGAATTTATCTACAATCGTCTTGCCGACGACACCTCAAAAAAGGTGTTTTATAATGACGTTATGTATAAGCTAACCGGCAAAATAGAGTATCTGTTTGATTGTCAAACAACGGTTAGTGAGGTCTATCAAAATGTTTTAAAATTCGGGTGCAATGAAACCTATTTTGATTTAGGTGCCTATCGCGGCGACACGGTAGAGGAATTTTTGTCGCAGGTTAACGGGTTTAACCAAATTATTGCGGTAGAGCCCGACCGTAAAACCTATAACAAGCTTTGTGCATACGTTGACGGCAAACCTAATATAAAATGTGTAAATGCCGCCGTTTGTGATATTTGCGGCAATATAAGCTTTGATATGCACGGCTCGCGTGGGTCAAGCTTGGGCACAGGGCAGGGCACCGTGACGGCGGTTACAATTGATGCCTTGGCAGAGACGCACATACCCACATATATAAAATTTGATGTTGAGGGTGCCGAGTATAAATCTATTATGGGTGGTGCCAAAACCATAACAAACCACCGCCCCAAAATGCAGATTGCCACATATCACCGCAGCGAGGATTTAATACAAATACCCAAAACCGTTTTATCAATGTGTGATGATTACAAAATTTATCTGCGCCACTTTCCCTGTCTGCCCGATTGGGATACATCGTATTTTTTTGTGTAATATCAACAATATATGCCGTTTTTTTCTTGACAGATTGCAAATATAGTGGTAAAATTATGTAGATAAGTTTAGTTTGTATTGGTGAAAATTTTGGCGAATTTCACTATGTACTAAAAAACCAATATCGACGGGGCACACAGCGATCCCCGACAGAGCCTATATTTTCTTGTTTCCTCTGTAAAATCGCTTTAATTATAAAGGAGTTGACAAAATGACACTTACCGAGTTAATTATCGTCGGTGTCGTTGCGTTAGTTCTTGGCGTTATAGGCTTTATCGCCGGCTCAATTAGCCGCCGCAAGTCTGCCGAAAAGACAATCGGCTCTGCCGAAGCAGAGGCAAAACGCATTTTGAACGATGCAATGAAAACCGCCGAAACCCGTAAAAAAGAAACCTTGATTGAAGCTAAGGAAGAAATCCATCAGCTTCGTCAAGAAACCGAAAAAGACCTTCGCGAACGTCGCAGTGAGGTGCAACGTCAAGAGCACCGCCTGCAACAAAAAGAAGAATCCCTTGACCGCAAGATAGACAATCTTGAGGCAAAGGAAGAAAAATTAGCTGAAAAATCAAAGCAAATCGATGCCAAAATCGAGGAGTGCGAGCAGTTAAAACGCAGTCAGCTTGAAATGCTTGAAAAAATTTCAGGTCTTTCAAAAGAGCAGGCAAAGGCTAATCTTTTACAAATGCTTGAGGGTGAGCTTTCTCACGAAAAGGCTGTAAAGATTATGGAATTCGAGCAACAGACCCGTGAAGAGTCTGACAAGCTCGCACGTGAGGTTATTGCTCACGCTATTCAGCGCTGTGCCGCTGACCACTCGTCAGAAATGACCATTTCTGTAGTACCGCTACCCAATGACGAAATGAAGGGTAGAATTATCGGTCGCGAGGGTAGAAATATCCGTGCAATAGAGAACGCCACCGGCGTTGACCTTATTATTGACGACACCCCCGAGGCAATCACCGTGTCAAGCTTTGAGCCTATCCGCCGCGAAATTGCCCGTGTGACCCTTGAAAAACTAATTGTTGACGGCCGTATACATCCCGCCCGCATTGAAGAAACGGTTGCCAAGGCTACTGCCGAGGTTGAGGCTATTATCAAGCAGCAGGGCGAGCGTGCTATGATCGATGCCGGTGTGCCCAATCTGCACCCCGAGCTTGTAAAGCTGCTTGGCCGTTTGCATTTCAGAACAAGCTACGGTCAAAATGTGCTTAACCACTCGTTAGAGGTTTGCTACCTTTCAGGTCTATTGGCTGCCGAGCTGGGTGCCGATGTTACACTCGCAAAGCGTGCAGGTCTACTGCATGATATTGGTAAGGCAATCGACCACGAGCAGGAAGGCTCACACATTCAGCTTGGTGTTGAGGCGGCTAAAAAATACCGCGAAAGCGAAGCCGTTATCCACGCTATTCACGCCCACCACGGCGATGTTGAGGCTAAAACCGTTATCGCTTGCATAGTGCAGGCTGCCGACGCTATTTCAGCCGCACGCCCCGGTGCCCGCCGTGAGAATATCGAAAACTACATTAAACGTCTTGAAAAGTTAGAGGAAATCGCCAAATCCTTTAACGGCGTTGATGATTCTTATGCTATACAAGCCGGTCGTGAAGTGCGTATACTTGTTAAACCCGAGGTTGTAAGCGATGACAAAATGGTAATTTTGGCTCACGATATCGTTCAGCGAATTGAAAACGAGCTTGAATACCCCGGTCAAGTTAAGGTAAATATAATACGTGAAAGCCGAGCAATCGACTACGCAAAATAAAATCAAAAAGTGTTCTTAAGATTTTTCTTAGGAACACTTTTTTAATGAATATTTAATAATGAATAATTTCGGAGTCAATTAAGGTGTTTTGCCCAAAGGCAAAACAGATGTAAATGTATCCCCCTTTTACTTTCCCCTTTAGGCAAGGGGATTTTTTGTGTTAGGTGTGTAGCGCTACGCTTGCAGATAACAGATTACATACGATGTGACTTTAAAGTTTTAGTGTCTGCCATCTGTTTGCGACACCTAAATTATTCATTAAAAAGCCACCTAATTATATAAATATTGAATTTTAAAGCAAAATAGTGTATACTGATAAATGCCAAATCAATTAAATATTATAGTGAGTGTTTTACACCAAGGGATTAGTATATCTTTTTTTAATTACACCATGAATTTGATAAAAATGCAAATTCCATCGGTGTAATTGTGTAGTAATACTCATTATATTGAATTGGTTTGGCGACTATCGGAGTTTGCGTTTTTTGTGCGTCTGCTTCGGTGGGCGCACTTTTTGTTTTTTAGGGGGCTGGTCG
>JAUNAM010000058.1:1697-9492 GCA_030527615.1 Clostridia bacterium | reverse complement strand
GCAGGTGAAACATCAATATGAATTTATTTACCATTTCCGATTTGCATTTGCCACTTGGTGTAGATAAACCGATGACGGTATTCGGCGGTTGGGATAACTATGTCGAGCGTATCCAACAAAATTGGAAAAAAATAGTAAACGACAACGATACCGTAGTAATCGGCGGCGACATTAGTTGGGCAATATCGCTCCCTCAGGCAAAGCCCGATTTTGAATTTATCAACCGTCTACCCGGCAAAAAGATAATACTAAAGGGTAATCACGATTATTGGTGGGGCACCGCCAATAAATTAAACGAATTTTTAATTGCAAACAAATTTGACACTATCAGTATGCTTCACAACAACAGCTACACCGACGGCAATATTGCTATATGCGGCACACGCGGTTGGATTTATGACGGCACCGGTGTGCAGGATAAAAAGGTAATACTGCGTGAGTGCGGCAGACTTGAAACATCTATAAAATTGGCTGTTGAAAATGGTGTCGAGCCGATAGTGTTTTTACATTATCCACCGGCGTTTGCCGAATTTGTTTGTGACGAAATTATTGACGTGCTTTTAAAGTATAATATACAAAAAGTTTATTACGGGCACATACACGGCAAGGGCAGAGAAAACACCATCTCTGAATACAAGGGTGTAAAATTAAAATTAACCGCCTGCGACGGCGTCGATTTTACCCCCGTGCTGGTGTCGCGTTGCGGCGAATTTAAAAAACTGTAAATATGTCAGCAAAAAAAGCCTTGCTTTTTTGCCAACTTGTGGTATAATTATGTAGATTATTATGGAGTCCTATGGAGGTAAATAAAAATGACTTTAAAAGAAACAAAACAGCTTGAAACTAATCGCCACCAGCTCGAGATACTTATCGACGGCGAACAGTTCCGTGAAGCTATTAAGCAGGCTTACAAAAAAGAGGGTAAAAAAATCAGCATCCCCGGTTTCCGTAAGGGTAAAGCTCCCCTCAATTTTATCGAAAAATACTACGGTGCAGAGGTTTTCTTTGAAGATGCCCTAAACCTTCTTTATGCCGATGCTGTTGAGGCCGCTATCAATGAATCCGGACTTAAAGTTATCGACGACAAAATGGATTTTGAACTTGTTTCAATCTCTAAAGAAGACGGTGTTGATTTCAAGGTAAGTGTTACTACATATCCTGAAATTGAGCTTACCGAGTATAAGGGCCTCAAGGCTGAAAGACCTCTTGTTAAGGTTGGTGCTGCCGAGGTTAATGCCGAAATTAAGTCTTTGCAAGAGCGTAATGCCCGTATGGTATCTGTTGAAGACAGAGCAGCTAAAAAGGGCGATACAGTTGTTATTGACTTTGAGGGCTTTAAAGACGGCGTAGCATTTGACGGCGGCAAAGCAGAGGGTCACTCATTAGAGCTTGGCTCAGGTCAATTTATCCCCGGATTTGAGGAGCAAATTATCGGCAAAAACATTGACGACGAATTTGACGTTAATGTTACTTTCCCTGAGGAATACGGTGCAGAAGACCTTGCAGGCAAGCCCGCTGTATTTAAGGTTAAGCTTCACGAGATTAAGCTTCGTGAGCTTCCCACAGCAGATGACGAATTTGCAAAAGACGTTAGTGAGTTTGACACCCTTAAAGAGCTTAAGGCTGACCTTAAGAAAAAGGCAGTTGAGCGCAAAAAGAAGGCTGCTGAAGAAGCAGTTGAAAATATCCTCGTTCAGCAAATTGTTGACGGCATCAAGGGTGAAATCCCCGAGGCTATGTACACAAGCCGTTTAAACCAATCTGTTGAAGAGTTTGGCTACCGCCTACAGTCACAGGGTATGAGCCTTGATATGTACCTGCAATACACCGGCAGCACTATCGAGCAATTCCGTGAAACCTTCCGTCCTCAAGCAGAGATGCAGGTTAAGTTCCGCCTAGCACTTGAAAAGATTGTTGAGCTTGAAAATATTGAGGCTGACGAGGCTGCTATCGATGCCGAGTATGCAAAGCTTGCTGAAGGCTACGGCGTAGAGGTTGACAAGGTTAAGGCTGTTATCCCCGCTAACGAGGTTGCAAAAGACGTTGCCGTTGGTAAGGCAATCGACTTTGTAAAGGCTAATGCCGTTATTACCGATGCAGTGGATGAAAAGAAAGAAGCTAAAAAAACAGAGGAATAATCTGTTTATAATTTAAGTTTATCGTTCATACTATTAATTATTAAAGAGTCAAAGTAATTTTGGCTCTTTAATGGCAAATATAGGAGGTTTTTATTATGGATATGAATTTAGTTCCTTATGTGCTTGAACAAACAAGCCGTGGCGAGCGCCAGTATGATATTTTTTCACGCCTTTTAAATGACCGCATCATTATGTTAAACGGTCAGGTTGACGATGCATCAGCCAGCATTATAATTGCACAGCTTTTATATCTTGAGGGTCAAGACCCCGATAAGGATATCAATTTTTATATCAACAGCCCCGGCGGTTCTGTATCAGCCGGACTTGCAATTTATGACACCATGCAGTACATCAAGTGTGATGTCAGCACTATTTGTATGGGTATGGCTGCATCTATGGGTGCTTTTCTACTGTCTTCCGGTGCCAAGGGCAAGCGTTTTGCACTGCCCAATAGTGAAATTATGATTCACCAGCCTTTAGGCGGCGCACAGGGTCAAGCTACCGATATTATTATCCACGCTAACCACATCAAGCGCACCCGCGCAAACCTTAACAAAATCTTGTCAGAAAACACCGGCAAGCCGATTGAGATTATCGAGCAGGATACCGAGCGTGACAACTTTATGTCAGCTGACGAGGCTGCCGATTACGGCTTAATAGATAAGGTTATTATTAAGAGATAAGGGGTACACCTAATGCCAAAGGATATGGATATGAATTTGGATATACGCTGTTCCTTTTGCGGCAAAACACAAGACGAGGTTACCCGCCTTGTAGAAGGCCCCGGCGTATATATTTGTGACAGTTGTATCAATTTTTGTTCCTCTCTTTTGTTTGATGACGAAACCGCATACAAACAAAAAAGCAAAAACAAAAAAACACCTGAAAAGGTCTTGCCAAAGCCTACCGAAATTAAGGCTCTGCTTGACGAATATGTAATAGGGCAGGATGAGGCTAAAAAAACACTTTCAGTTGCGGTTTACAATCACTATAAGCGTGTTTACAAAACCGTACCTGACGATGTTGAGCTTGCCAAAAGCAATGTGCTAATGCTTGGTCCCACCGGTGTGGGTAAAACCTTGCTCGCGCAAACACTCGCCCGCATTCTTGACGTGCCGATTGCCATTACCGATGCTACCACCTTGACCGAGGCAGGCTACGTTGGTGAAGACGTTGAAAACATTCTGCTTCGTCTTATTCAGGCCGCCGATTTTGATATTGAAAAGGCAGAGCACGGTATCATTTATGTTGACGAAATTGACAAGATTTCTCGCAAAAGCGAAAACGCGTCTATCACCCGTGATGTCAGCGGTGAGGGCGTGCAGCAAGCGTTGCTTAAAATTCTTGAGGGCACCGTTTCAAATGTTCCGCCCCAAGGCGGCAGAAAACATCCCCAGCAAGAGTTTATTCAAATTGACACCACAAACATCTTGTTTATATGTGCCGGCGCATTTGACGGCATTGACAAGGTTATCGAGCGCCGCATCGGCGGCGGTAGTCTTGGCTTTGGTGCAGAGGTAAAATCACCTAAAAGCCTTGAGGCACAACAAATGTCAAAGCTTGCCACACATCAAGACTTGGTTAAGTTTGGCTTAATCCCCGAGCTTGTCGGTCGTCTGCCGGTTGTTACTGCGCTTGATTCTATGGATAAGGATACCCTCATCCGCATTATGACCGAGCCTAAAAATTCAATAATAAAACAGTATCAGGCACTTTTTGCACTTGACGATATTATTCTTGAATTTGAGCCTGAAGCATTGGCAGAAATCGCCGAGCTTACTATCAAAAACAAAACAGGTGCACGCGGACTTCGTTCTATTATCGAAAACACCCTGCAAGACCTTATGTTTGAATTACCGTCAAAAACCGATATTCAAAAGGTGATTATCACCGTTGATACCGTAAACGGAAAAGGCGCTAAGATTGTTAAAAAAGACTAGTTTTCGTTTTGAGCCGACGAAGTCGCCCTGAGCAAAGTCAAACGGGTCTGCGAAAAATCCGTCCTCTCTCGTGTCATTCTGAGGTGCTGTGCACCGAAGAATCTCAAAAAAACAAAATTAGATTCTTCCTCACTACCGCTCGTCAGAATGACAAAATTATAAATGTCATTCTAAGAAAAGAATCTAAGAGGATAATCAAATGAATTATTACGTATATATGCTCACCAATAAAACCAACAAAGTTTTATACACAGGTGTAACCAACGATTTATTACGCCGTGTTTACGTGCATAAAAATAATTTATTACCAAAGTCGTTTACGGCAAAATATAATATTCATAAGTTAGTGTATTATGAAACCACCACCGATGCCTATTCGGCAATATCACGTGAAAAGCAAATAAAAGGGTGGACACGTGCTAAGAAAAACGAATTAATCAATTCTTTTAATCCCCAGTGGAATGATTTATATGACAGTTTGTTTTAAGTAAAACCTACATCATTGCGATGTAGGTTTTTTTATGTCATTCTGAGTCGCCCTGAGCAAAGTTAAACGGGTCTGCGAAAAATCCGTCCTCTCTCGTGTCATTCTGAGGTGCTGTGCACCGAAGAATCTCAAAAAAACAAAATTAGATTCTTCCTTACTACCGCTCGTCAGAATGACAAAATTATAAATGTCATTGCGAGCCGCAGGCGTGGCAATCCGTAATACCCCAAAAGTAAAAGTTGTAATTTACCATAACTTAACTACTTTTTTACTAAAACTTAACAAGTTAAAAAACTTGTCTTGCTTTTGTTGAAAAAAGGTTGTATATTGTATACTGTACGATAATAGGGTAAATTTTGCCCTTTTGTATTTCATACAAAACACCTCCTGTACGTACAGGAGAAAGCTTTGACGGTTACGCCAAAGCTTTCAGTGAAATATTTTGACAAAACTCAAAATGTGAAACAATTGCTTTGCAATTGTGAAATTGCCAAATATGGCAGTGAAATTTTAAAGTTAAAACTTTAAAGTTGAGGTGTCGGCAAAACCGACATAATATAAATTGTCGCAAAGCGACACCTTAACATCAAATGCATACATTTGATATTTCACACGTCGCAGGCGTATTTCACCGCAACGCGATTTCACACACCGATAGGTGTATTTCACTTACAATGCTATGCATTGTGCATTAACAAAAGCAAATAAACCCCGCAAGGGGAAAAAAAGAAAGAGGAGAATGGTTATGTCCAAAAAACTCTCACGCAAGTTGTTAAGTATTGTACTAGTCTTGGCAATTTGCATCACCACAGTTTTTGGTTGTCTTATGACCGTTACTGCAGCAGAGCCTTATGCTGACGACGGTACATACACAATCACTGTCGGTGACGAAAACGGTGCAGTACCTATGGGTTCAGTAAAGGTACCGGCACAGGTAAAATTTGACTTTGAAGGAGGTTTCCTCGGCGGCGAATTCACCGTTGATAACACCGAAGGCAATTACGCCAGTGTTACCGATGTTAAGGTTGTGGCAGCCACCGATTTTAACGGAAACGCTGCTTCGGTTGAAAACTTCGGTATTTATCAAGAAGACTTCTTAATCGGCTTCTTTGATGAATCACAGTATTTCAAGTCAATCACTCTTGAGTACACACTCAATCTTGGTACAGATTCTAATGGTCAAATTTATGTTGGCACAGGCAAGGCGATTGCTATTGATATTATACCGAACAAGGCTGCATTCGGTATCCCTGCCGGTGACGAATTTGTGTTTGAAATAACCGAGACCGAAGACAGTATGTCTCAATTCCATGCACACGGCGCTTGGAACGATGATACTGTTACATACCAAAAAGACGGTAAGCATCATGTTGGTAGGGGTAATTGTACTGTTTGTCAAAATACATTAGGATTACCTTATCAAGAATACTCATCAGTTCAGATTATCCCTGACTATACCGAGTTTGATGATGTAACTGCTACAATTAAATCTGCCGAAGGTTGGGTAGGTGTTAGCGGTGTTAACGTTACTTATAACACTGATGGCTCAATCGATATAAATGTTCACGCTTACAGACATTGGGGTGGCAAACCCTCTTATCTAATCGTTACCGACCTTGACGGTAATGAGCTTTACCGCACTCAAGCATATGATGACGCTGCTCAGTCAACCTATGTTGCAGATAAGGGTGGCGTGTTAGGCAACAATGCTAAAATGTTTACTCTTGCAGGTCTTTCAATGCAAGATTTTGCAGACGGTTTCTTATTTACTTTATGCACAATAGATGGCACAAATCTTCGCCATTCAAAATCAGTCAAGTTCTCACTTAGAGATTATGCATTGTCAGTTGTAGATGAAAATGCTACTTGGCCTGAGGGCACACCCGATGAGCAAATCGAGCTTGACAAGCGTATAGCTGCAGCTCTTTGCTACTATGGCGCATCAATCGATCCCGAGGTATTTAAGTCTATCACAGATGAAAGCGGTAAGGTAGAAGGCCCCAAAGGTGAAGAGGGCGAGGGCGGCTCAACCGCAACCGGCCACGTAGCAACCGACACATGGGACGGTACATTTGTAGAACCTACCAAGACAGATAGTGAAGGTAATATCATAATTGAAAATGCCGAGCAGCTTGCTTGGGTAGCACTTAAAGGTGGCGCAGCTACCAACGGTGTTAAATATAAGGTTGCAGATAACCAAGTATTTGACCTTAACGGCTTTACAGGCATTACACTTGATTCAACCGTAGCCGAGGTTAAGGCAGCAACACCAACCGGTAAATACTGGCGTGGCACTGCTGACGCCACTTACTTTGGCGGTACCGAATTTGACGGTAACGGATTAATCGTTTACAACGCAAACAGCCGTTTTGACGGCAGTGATACAGGCGGTCATGGTGGTTCAGGCTTGTTCCCATATGCACAGCCATATCAAGGAGCCGAAACCCAAACATTTAAAAATGTTATGATTACAGCATCTGCATTCAAATCATACCACGGTGCAGGCGGTCTTATAGGTTATGCAAACCCCAACACAACCGACCGCAAGTGGGTTATTGACAATGTAGCAGTAGATTCAGTATTACTATTTACACATACACATAATCAAACAGCAGGTGGTATTGTTGGTATTGCAGGTCACACTGGCACAACAATCACTAATGCTTTAGTATCTGATATTGAATTTGTAGCTAATAAAAAGGCCGGCTTGGTAGCAAGCACATCGAATTTCTCACCGGCACATACATTCAGCAATTCAGTAACAGTAGGTATTGCACCTGAATCAACCGAAACAGGCAGCAAGCTTGCATCAGCAACCTATACAAATGTATACACCGATGTAACAACTGCAAAGGGTACACAAGTTGCTGACCTTTCAGGCAAGGCTTGTGCAAATCTTGACTTTAACACAGTTTGGTTTGCAAATGACGGTGCACCCGTACTTCGTGTGTTCCACGATTTCTCTAAAACTGTTGACAACAAAGACGGTACACACTCTGTTAAATGTTCTGTTTGTGGATTTGCAGGTCTTGCAGAAGTGCACAGCTTTGGTGCTGCTAACGCAGAAGGCGTTGCAACCTGCGCATGTGGACTAACCAAAAAATCACACATTGTCACCGATACTTGGGACGGCACATTTGTACAGCCTACCAAAACAGAGGGTGACTACACAATCATTGAAAATGCCGAGCAGCTTGCTTGGGTAGCACTTAAAGGTGGCGCAGCTACCA
>JAUNAM010000058.1:0-1597 GCA_030527615.1 Clostridia bacterium | reverse complement strand
TGACTTTAACACAGTTTGGTTTGCAAATGACGGTGCACCCGTACTTCGTGTGTTCTATACAATAGGTCAAGGTCATAACGAGGTTGCTCACTATGAGGCAGCTACACGTTATGCAGGCGTAATGCTTGAGGTTAAGGGCACAGCTACAGCTCACAGTTTTGTAGCTGATACCGAAAACGCCGATATGGAAAAATGTTCTGTTTGCGGCTATAGCCAAGCAGCAGCAGTTGATGTTTTAGGTATCCTTCTTGATAAGGGCTACACAAATGTTGTTGCTATTCTTCAGGCTGACCAAGTATTCCTTAAGAGCTTTAGCACCAATGCTGATTTCTTAAAGGCATACAAGGCAGACAACAACATTTCTAAGTATGAAGATCCGGTTTATATGTACGGTTCATCACTTAACCTTAAGTCAAAGCCTTATATTGCATTCACATTTGCAATTACCGATAAATCTATGTGGGAAAGCGCTAATGTAAGCTTTACCTTTACAACTGAAACAGGCTATAACAAGACTGTTACAGCAGCCGAGGCTACCCACAACGACGGTGCCGGCAGATACCACACCGTAAGACTTAAGGATATCCCTGTTGTTAATTTGCGTGATGTTATCACAGTAACCGCCAATTATAACGGCACAACCTACCAAATGGGTACTTATTCAGCAGCAGGCTTTGCAATTAACGCTATTAATGCGGGTACGGCATACAAAGACTATGCGGCAGCAGCTAAGGGCGTTGTTTACTACAGCGAACTCTTGGCAGCACGCTTAGAAAACGTTACACAATAATATTTGAGAGGAGAATTTAAAATTATGTTTAAAAAAGCAGAATTAGAGATTTATGATTTAGACCTCGCAGATATTATTATTACAAGCGACCCCGACAAAAACTTAGACGACGAAGACGACATGGTAATTTGGCCAAAATAACACAACGGCCAATGTGAGAGTTAAGAGTTGAGAGTTCTCTCCCTCCGTCAGCTAACGCTGACACCTCCCTCGTCAGAGGGAGGCAGGGAAATAGGCTCCCTCTGACGAGGGAGCTGGCAAAATGAAATTTTGACTGAGGGAGAGACTCTACATTCGTCGCAACGCGACAACAAAATTATGCATTATGCATTGTGCATTAAAGAACGGATTACCACGTCGCTAACGCTCCTCGTAATGACTGACGTATAATACCGTCACAGCACACGAAGCGCGGCAATCCGCCTCTCTTGTCATTGCGAACGGCGGTAGCCGTGTGGCAATCCGTAATACCCAAAATAGAAAACGGATTCTTCCTCACTACCGCTCGTCAGAATGACAAAAGTAATCGTATCACTGCTCTACAATCTAAACTCTGTGAGCGTAAGCGAACGAACACTCTACACTCTAAACTCTAATTATTATTCGTCTAAAATGAATTTCATATAAACATAAACAGAAATAGATGTTAGAAAATAGATATTAATCAAAACTATAATCCTATTTCGTAGGGGCGACCTGCGGTCGCCCGCCTAAAAGACATAACCTTTTTTACGGGAGAGCACAGCTCTCCCCTACGAAAAGAAATTCAATTTTGTGGCTTTATGATTTAAACATCTGATATCTGAC
>JAUNAM010000057.1 GCA_030527615.1 Clostridia bacterium | reverse complement strand
TAAAGCACACCTGGCTGGTGTGCTTTACCCGGCAAATATATTGTAACAAAAGGAGGACAAATAATGAAAAAGCAAATTTTTGAAGGCTTTGCAGACGAAAGTTATGTAAAAGCCGAGTTGCCGTCAGGGCTTCAAATTTTCATTATGGAAAAGCCTCAATTTTCTTCAAATTATGCAATTTTCGGCACAAAGTATGGCTCTATTGACACTAAATTTTCTAAAAACGGCGAAGAAGAAATTTGTGTGCCCGAAGGCATTGCCCATTATCTTGAGCACAAGCTTTTTGAAAGCGAGGACGGCGATGCTTTCTCTAAATATGCAAAAACCGGTGCTAGTGCTAACGCATTTACATCCTTTGACCGCACCTGTTATTTGTTTTCTTGCAGTGATAATTTTTATGAAAATCTTGATATTCTGTTAAAATTTGTACAATCTCCCTATTTTACACCCGAAACCGTTCAAAAGGAACAAGGTATTATCGGTCAAGAAATTCGCATGTATGACGATAATCCCGGTTGGTGTGTTATGTTTAATTTGCTAAAGGCTATGTACCATACACACCCTGTTAAAATCGATATTGCAGGCACGGTAGAGTCAATTGCACAAATTGATGCACCGCTGCTTTATAAATGTTATGAAACGTTTTACAATCCTTCAAATATGTTCATTTGTCTTGTGGGTAATTTTGATACAGATACTGCACTAAAACAAATCAAAAAATCAATAATCGACCGTGAAAGTGTTGAGATTATACGTGGTGAATTTGATGAGCCGGATAATATTGTTCAAAATTATGTAGAGCAAAAGCTTGCTGTTAATACACCTATGTTTTGCTTTGGCTATAAACAAAAGATTGCATCTCCCTATCGCAGGCTTAAAAGTAAAATTTGCGTTAATTTATTGCTTGAAATTATTTGTGGCGACGCTTCACCGCTCTATGCACGTCTTATGAACGAAGGTCTTATTAACGATGATTTTGACAGTGAATATTTTGCCGGCAACGGATATGCTGCTGTTATTTTTGAAGGTGAATCAAAAGACCCTAAACGTGTAGCCGAGCTTATAAAGGAAGAAATTTCAAGACTAAGGGTTGAAGGCATCGACAAAAAACTGTTTTCTGCTGTTAAATGTGGTATGTACGGCAATATGGTTCGCCGATTTAACAGCGTCGAGGCATTGTGTATGCAACTTTGTGAATGCGCCATAAGCGAATACGGACTGTTTGACGAATTAAAACAGCTAAAGGCCGTAAGCTATGACGACGTACTAAAACGCCTTGATGTATTCAGCGACCAAAACGCCGTATTATCCGTTATTAATCCACAGGAGGAATGTTAAAAATGAGCTATGCAGTAACCATTTTCGGTATAAGCTTTAATATTAATCCAATCGCTTTTACACTACCGTTTGGCAATGGTTGGGATATTTATTGGTATGGCATCATTATCGCTTTAGGCTTTATGCTTGCGATAATTTACGGTATGAAATGTGCACCCCGCTTTAATGTGGATACCGACCGCTTGCTTGATGTTATCATTGTTACAACACCGATTTCTATATTGTGTGCTCGCACATATTATGTTATCTTTGACGGTGTCAAATGTGAAAGTATTTCCGACTTTTTCGGTTTTGGCTCAAACAGCGGTTTTTCGGGTATTGCAATATATGGTGCTGTTATCGGTGCATTTGTATGTGGTGCATTGATGTGCAAAATTAAAAAGATTAAAATTTTAGATGCATTTGACCTTGCGGCTACCGCGTTTCTTATCGGACAAGGTATCGGCCGTTGGGGCAATTTTGTCAATCAAGAGGCATACGGCACCTTTACAGGCAGCAGTTGGTTTGGTATGCAAAGCAGCCGTACCATCTCAGAAATGGGTGAAGGTTTGGTTCATCCCTGTTTTTTATATGAGTCTATTTGGTGTATAGCAGGTTTTTTTGTACTAAACCACTTTTCTAAAAAACGCCGCTTTAGCGGTCAAATGACCTTAATGTATTGTGTTTGGTATGGTTTTGAACGTGCAATCGTTGAAAACTTGCGCACCGATAGCCTAATGCTTGGCAAAATGCGTATTTCAGTTTTAGTATCGATAATAATTTGTGTTGCAGCTGCTATAGCATTAATTGTGATTTACCGAAAAAGACGGGTTGTTCTGGCAGACGGCGATTATGTATCGATGTTTGAGGACGATGACAATACAACACAAACAGAAAATACGGAGGATGAAGCAAATGAGTAATATAATAGACGGCAAGGTTGTATCAGCCGCAGTTAAAGACCGTGTAGCAAACGAGGTTAAGGCACTGGGCGACAAAGGTGTTAGCGTGTGCCTTGCAGTAATACTTGTGGGCGATGACCCTGCATCAAAAATTTATGTAGCCAATAAGAAAAAGGCTTGTGAGCAATTAGGTATTATTTCTAAAGAATATGTATTGCCTGCAAACACCTGTCAAGAGGATTTATTAGCACTTGTTAACCAACTAAATAACGATAAAACCGTTAACGGTATACTTTGTCAGTTGCCGTTGCCAAAAGGTCTTGATGAAAAAGCAGTTATAGCCGCAATCAGTGCCGACAAAGATGTTGATGCCTTTCATCCTGTAAATGTCGGTAAAATTATGATAGGTGACTATGATTTTGTCCCCTGCACCCCTGCCGGTATTATGGAAATGTTAAAGTATTATAACATTGATGTAAACGGTAAAGAATGCGTAGTAATAGGTCGCTCTAATATAGTGGGTAAACCTATGGGTATGCTGCTGCTACATAAAAACGGTACAGTTACCATAGCTCACTCAAGAACAAAAGATTTAAAATCAGTAACTTCAAAGGCAGATATATTGGTTGCCGCTGTAGGCAAAGCAAACTTTGTAACCGCCGATATGGTAAAGGACGGCGCCGTTGTTATTGATGTTGGTATGAACCGAAATGCCGACGGCAAGCTTTGCGGTGATGTTGATTTTGCTGCTGTAGAACCAAAAGCTTCATACATTACCCCTGTACCGGGCGGTGTTGGACCTATGACCATTGCCATGCTTATGCAAAACACTCTGACCGCGGCAAAGCGACAAAATAATTTAGATTAATAGACTAAGGTGATTTTTTGAAAACCAAAATTTTTGTTTTATCGATTGTATTGATGCTGTTATGCAGTTTTTGTGTAATGGCACATGATGTCGAATATAACATATCTGTACCCAATGACTTTACTGTTGTTCATAAAGGCGATAATGTTGATACTGTTGCAAATCAATTAAATCTTGATAAAAACACATTAAACGAATACTTTACCAAGAGGGGAACCGTTTATTTAGCTGTTTCAAGTGATGGAAAAACACAAGTGCGCCTTTCAATTTACAACGATAACTTTTCATCTGAGGTTGGCGATATGTCAAGGCTTGACCAAACAGGTATTGATGAATTTGCCGTTGCCGTCGGTGGAAATAATGATGCAAAAATCATAAAAAACAACGATCGAAAATTTATTGTAATAAAAAACACTTTAAAGGATAGTGGCGGCATTTATACTGTTACTCAATATGTTACCATAGCAAACGATAAAACATATTATTTATCCTGTTATAATGACGGTGAGCAAACATCACAAGAAATCACCGATATTTTTAAAAGTTTTAGTATTGAAACGCCTGAAATAATTGTACCTGATTTTACAACACAAAAAATATTAATTTATATCGGTATTGTTATTTTCTCCGGCATTGCCGTTATAATGTTAATAAGTATTATAAAATCAAAATTTAAATCAAATGAAAAGGAAAGTAACGATGAATAGAAAGAAAATTTTTTGTCTTATTATCGCTGTTTTAATAACATTTAATTTAATTGGATGCAAATCAACAAACACTCTGTCAAACTATTCAGACGATTTAGAAACATCAACAATTATAGATGTGATTGAAGAAAACGGTGACACAGTAGTTAACAATTCGGTTAATGCAGATAACGTACAAATCAATTCAAGCAACCAAGATAATCCAACCGCTACTTTTGACAAACTTAAAACGGTTGAGGTGCAATGTGTCAAGGATATACCAAATTACAGTGCTGAATACGAAGTTAAAAGTGTGATGACCGATAAAGGAATCGATGTTTTATCAGTAAGCGAAATAAGCTGCGGTGTCTCGGGTGTTACTGTTAATAAAAACATTATAACCGTACCGTTCAATATTCGCAAAAGCAATAATTCAATATCTTTAACAGTTACACATATAGCAAGTGGAAAAAAGCTTGATTTTAGTATTAATTTTAATAAATGGAATCTTATTTTTGAAGATAACTTTAACGGTAATAATCTTGATACTTCAAAGTGGTCTTACTGCCCTTCTTATCCACGCGATAAGGGTTATGCTAATATATGGAATGACGAAATGTCGTTTGTTAAAGATGGCTATCTTGTAAGCCGCGTATTTAATACAGGCGAGCAGGACACAAGCGGAAGAACTTGGACCAAGCTTGCCAACCCTAATGACAAAACTTTATACAAATCAGGTGCTGTTTGGTCAAAAGATTTATTTGAAAATGATTACGGATATTATGAGATTTCTGCTCGTCCCCATCTAACCACAGGTATGTGGGGTGCTTTTTGGGTTATTGCGGGTGATATGGATAGCGATAATCCCGTTGACGACAACAGCGCTGTAAACGGCGCCGAAATTGATATTTTTGAATCGCTTAAAAATCTTGGCACCAACCATACTGTACACTGGGATGGTTGGTCAGGTGTAGGCAATTCTATGAAGCATATGGGCTATCAAACAAAAATAAATGTATTTGACGGCAAGTTCCATACCTTTGCACTTCGTTGGACTCCCGATGAATATTTATTTATAATTGACGGTCAAATTGTACAACGCACCGAGGGCTATCTTGCGGGCGGAATTTGCACCGCAAAGGGTTATCTTAACATAACCAGTGAATGTGGCACCTGGGGCGGTAGTTTAACCCTTAAAAACGGCGAATATTCTGATATGCTTGTTGATTATGTGAAGGTATACACAACACCCTCTGACAAGCAATAAATTTTATTAAAAAATCTTGACTTTCAATAGGTCGATAGTTATTATATGCTTGAGATTAATATAAAACATTAAATAGTTCCATTAAATTATTAAGGAGTTAATTTATCATGAGCAATATCAAAAGTGTAGATTTTGTCTGTAAGATTGATATACCTACAGGTGATGCAGTCTACGAGATAAAATCGGTTATTTTAGATAATGGCAAAGATGTAACAAGCCTTGCCGAAATCAAATGCAATGCCGATATCAAAATCTGTGATAAGACCGTTACAGTACCTTGTGATTATCGCCAAAACAACGATGTTGTGACATTAACCGCCATTTACAGTGATAAAAAATACGATTTCACCATCAAATTTAGCAAGTGGCAGCTTGTTTTTGAAGACGATTTTGACGGTGATCAGCTTGATAAGCTCAAATGGGAGCACTGCCCTCCCTTTCTTCGTGATAAAGGCTTTGCAAACTATTGGCACGAGGAGTTTTCGTTTGTAAAAGACGGCTGTCTTGTAAGTCGCGCTTATGACACAGGCGGACTTGACAATCGTGGCAAGGTTGTTAACCTTTCTGGTGCTATACAAACACGCGGCTTGTTTGAGCATAGCTATGGCTACTATGAAATGTATGCTCGCCCACATCAAATTACAGGTATGTGGGGTGCGTTTTGGCTTGTTACCGGCGATATGGAGGACCCCGACGCCGACGACGGCACAGCCGAATACGGTGCCGAGATTGATATTGCCGAAATACTAAAGCCTTGGGGTGTCAGCCAAATCGTTCATTGGGACGGTTGGGGCGATAATACCAAATCTGAGGATTTTCACGATTATGCTGCACATATTGATATTTTTGACGGCAAGTTCCATAAATTCGCATTTCGTTGGACCCCTGACGAATACATATTCTTAATTGACGATGTTGTCACCCACCGCAGCAATGCCGGCGGTATTTGCAAGGTGCCGGGTTATATGCTTGTTACCACCGAATGCGGCACCTGGGGCGGCGATTGGGTGCTTAAAGAGGGCGAGCACTCCGATATGCTGGTTGACTATGTAAAGGTTTGGTCAACCGATGACGATTTTAAGGGTTAAGGAGGTATCGGAATATGAGTATTAAATGCGTAAACTATAAATGTGTTTTAGATATTCCCACCGCTGATGCTATTTATAAAATTACATCAGTTATTGATGAAAACGGCAACGATATTACAGCAAAAACAAAAATTGTTTGTGATAATAACGCTGTAAAAATATGCGACGATACCATAGTTATAGCTTGTGACTATTGCAACAGTAACAATTCTATTACCCTTTCAGCTGTATACGAAGACTCGTCACTTGACTTTGAAATCAAAATTAAAAAATGGAATGTAGTTTTTGAAGATGATTTTGACGGCGAATGCCTTGACCCCACCAAATGGAAGCATAAGGAAACAAAGCGCATTGACCGCGGTTTTTTAAACTATTATAACAAAGACCGCACTTTTACTAAAGACGGTTGTCTTGTAAGCCGTGCTTATGATACAGGCGGCTCAAGACAGGGCAAAAAGGTTTGTCTTACAGGTGCTGTTGATACCAAGGGATTGTTTGAACACGGGTACGGATATTATGAGTTTTTGGTGCGGCCCCATCAAGTGGGCGGTATGCGAGTTACACTTTCAATAATTGCCGGTGATATGGATAAGGAGGGCAAGGAATGCCCCTGTGACGGTTGGGGCAAATACGGTGCCGAGATTAGAATAGTGGAAATGTTCCGCAACTTTGGTATAAACCACAATGTTGGTTGGGACGGCTACGGTGAAAATCATAAAGAAGCTATCTACCACGCAAATATAAACCACATTGATATATATGACGGTAAATTCCATAAATTTGCCCTTCGTTGGAGTCCTTCCGAATACATATTCTTGGTTGACGATATTATCACCCGCCGTACTACTGCAGGCTTTGTTTGTACCGAAAAGGGATATTTAAACATCATTACCGAATGCGGCACAGGCGTTGGCAACTGGGCACTTAACTGCGGTGAAAGCTCTGATATGCTAGTGGATTATGTTAAGGTTTATTCAACAGATAGTGATTATTAAATTTACGATGCATAATGCATAATAAAAAAGCCACTGCGTTAAGCGGTGGCTTTTTGATTTGAGAGTTTAGAGTTAAGAGTTGAGATAATGTGTCGGCACAGCCGACAAAATTAATAAAAAGAATGCAAATGATGTGACTTTAAATTTCTATCGTCTGACATCTGAACTCTGATGTCTGATGTCTGATATCTGCAATCTACTTTGTCATTGCGAACGGCGGCAGCCGTGTGGCAATCCGTGTTTCGCCCTCCTTGCCTAAAGGAGGGCGTCAGGCGTAGCCTGACGGGAGGATATTTTTTACATCTGTTTTGCAAAGCAAAACACCGAAATTATTCATTATTCATTAGCCGAAGGCGACTTCAATATTCATTAAAAAACTGTGTGCTCAAACGAACACACAGTTTTTTGTTACGGATTAAGGCACGCGCCACTTGAATTAAATTTATAAGCTTTGCCGCCGATTGTACGGCTGCCGGTCACCATTGCACCGCTACCGGTGAAATAGTACCAAGTGCCACTAAGCTTTAACCAACCGGTTTTCATAGCACCGGAAGCATTAAAGTAATACCAAGTATTTCCTACCTTTTCCCAGCCGGTCTGCATAGCACCGCTGCTGTTTAGATAGTACCAAGTGCTACCCTGCTTTAACCACCCTGTTTGCATAGCACCTTCAGCATTAAAATAATACCATACTCCGCCTATCTTTTGCCAATCGGTAACCATGGCACCGCTTGAACTCAAATAATACCAAACATTTTTAATTTTTTGCCAACCGGTCAACATCCAACCGGCATTATCAAAGTAATACCAATCACCGTCGATTTCTGCCCAGCCGATGGCATAGGTGCCGTCAGAGTAATCGTACCACCAACCTTTTGAGCCTTTTACCCATTTGTATGCCGGTATTAAAAGGTCATTTTGTGTTACCTCTACACCGTTAATAAACAAACTGTCACACACAGTACATTTATCGTGTGCTTTGATACCGTCAATATCAGTTTGAGGCAAAACCCCTGCCACCGATACAATGTCGTGACCTAAAACTGCAAATTCATTATAATTTGTGTAGTAGCAAACTGTGCAATATTCGAATGCACTCCAACCAATTTCAGTACAGGTTGGCGCCTGTGCTTCATAATATTCTAAGCTATGTCCGATTGCCCCTACCGTAATTGTTTCACGGCTTAACTCCTCGCGACAAACTGTACAATATATAACATAATCATGGCTACCTTTTTCAGTACAGGTTGCTACAATAATATTTTCCCAAAACGTCTCACTTTCGCTATGACCATTGGCGACAATTTTGTTATAGGTTGTATAATCACAAATCTTGCAATATTCGTAAGCATCCCAACCTATATTAGTGCAGGTAGGTGCTTGAGCTGCAACTTGTATTAAGTTATGTCCGTTTGCATCTACTGTAATAGTTTCACGGTTTAATTCTTCGTTACATACCGTGCAATATATAACATTATCATAACTGCCCTTTTGGGTACAGGTTGGTGCAATATTATTTTCTACAACTATCTCGCTCTTGATATGCCCATTTGCTGCAATTTTTGCATAAGTTGTATAGTCACATACTGTGCAATACTCATAAGCATTGTGACCTATTTCAGTACAAGTAGGTGCTTGTGCAGAAATTTGTACTAATTTATGACCGGCAGGTATTATAGTATCCTCCGCTGTAACCTCTTTATTGTCAATAAACAACTTTCCACATATCGTACACAAGTCATGCGCTTTAGTACCGGTATTTTCACAATTAGCAGAAATTTCAGGTTTTTCAACAGTATTGTGCGTAGCAGGTATTATAAGGTCATCCGCTGTAACCTCGTTATTATCTATAAAAAATTTGCCACACACCGTGCACACACTATGTGCTCTTGTACCGGCATTTTCACAATCAGCAGAAATTTCAGATATTTCAACATTGCTGTGTGCAGCTGGTATTATAAGGTCATCCGCTATAATTTCATTACCATCTATAAATTGTTTCCCACAAACACCACATATTTCATGTGCAATTACTCCGTCCTGTGTACAAGTTGATGGCGTATGTGCTACTGTATAAAAACCGGACAATGGATGTCCACACTTTGCCAACAGTTTATATGGTATGTTGTTATCTAATGCATATTGATGTGCATAAGAATTTTCATAAACCAAAAATGTCAAATCACTACAACCATAAAAAGCATTCTTCCCTATACTGATAACACTATTGGGAATTATTACATCAGTAAGATTTTTACAATTACAAAATACATAGCCACCTATATTTGTTACACTATTTGGTATAATAATTTCAGAAAGTTTTGTATACCCATTAAAAGAATAGTTAATGATATTTTTTATATCCTCAGGGAAATTTACTTTGGTAACAATTTGACCTGTTTTCGGTAAAATGGAACTAGTGCAAAAGGTCCCCAAAATGTGAGCACCCCA
>JAUNAM010000056.1 GCA_030527615.1 Clostridia bacterium | reverse complement strand
TTCAAGTGTCCATTTTTATTATACAGGTTCAATGCATTATGCATTGTGAATTGTGAATTATCTCAACTCTCCACTCTCATATCTCAACTCTAAAAAACAGCGTTCCGCAGAACGCTGTTTTTTACTTAACTATTATTTGACAAGATTTCATAGTTTGAAGTGCTGCATTATGTGCTTCGGGTGTAACGCCCGCACAACAGCTGCCGTCTACCGTGATGTCAATTTCGGGGAACTGCGCCTTTAGTATTAATGCATTTGACACAACACAAATATCGGTGCAAACGCCGATAAGCTCTACGCTTTCAAAGCTATGCGCTTTATTCCAATCGGGGTAGCCGAAATTAAGCTTATCTATATGCTCACAGTCGGCATTGTCGATTTCGGGCACGATGCCCCAGCCGTCGGTACCCTTTATGCAATGTGGCACGGGCAGATGCTTGCCCTCGTTGGTGGTCATATAATCGTCACCGTGGGTGTCGCGGGTGAATATAACCTCGTCACCACGGTCAAGGTACTCTTTGATTTTTGCCTTAACGGCGGGCACTATTGCCTGAGCCTCGGCAGTACCCAGCACGCCACTGACAAAATCATTTTGCATATCGATTACTATAAGTGTCTTTTTCATAAAATCACTTTCCTATTTTATAATTGAGATTTTAATGCTAAGCGGGTTGTTTGCCATAAGGTTAAAGGTAAGGTTTTTGTATTGGAAACCACCCACGGGGTGAAAATGACGTTTTTCGCCCTTAGGGTCAATGGCACACTTGCCGTCAAACGATACACTCAGCATATTGTTAAATATAACCTCGTCGGCTTTTGACTCTATGCTGTCACCCGCTTTACTTATTATAGGTAAAATGTATTCAGTATCAATATTTGATAAAACGGTTATATTTACAGCATCATCTTTAAAGGCATATTTTATTTCAAAACCGCTGACATCACTTTTAGCGGTGATGCTATAACCGTCAGCGGTAAGTAAAACGGTTTTATCACAGTCGCTATCCCCCACACGTGCGGTAAAGCACAGCTCGTCAAGGGCATTACGCTGAATTTGCATATTATACGGCTCGGTGGTGACAAATTTGTTGGGGGTTGCCGCCATTATAGGTCCGTACTGCTTTGACCACAGCATACTGATAGCACCGCCGCCCGTTTCGCTATTTTCATAAATGTGGGTATCACACGCGTTAACGGTAGCGATAAATTCGCCACGAGTTACGGTATAAAGATGACCATTTTGGTATGCCTTTACACCCTCTGCCTCACGAGGCAAAGTGACAGTATCACAGCTATCAAGTGTGTCACCCATTTCAAGATAAAGCACAGCAAGGCTTTTTGCATGGTCAAAGGCGTGGTGTATGCAAGCAGGCTCCCCTGCAGCACGGTACATAGGCCCGCCATACAGTCTGCCGTCTGTGGTACAGTCAGCCAAAAGCTCGACATTTTTCTTTATAGCCTTTGCAATAACGGGGTTATCTTTTGCTATGTAAATAAGACCCTCGTGCATACCGTCGCTTGTACGGCTGCCCCAATAGGTCCATTTGTTTTGCCTAGTGCCCCAGCTGTTATCAATGGCACCGTCGGGCAGTAAAAATCCCAAATGGTCAAGCGTGCGAGCGGTATAATACTTGATTTTTTCATCGTCACCCAGCCATAAAGCGTGCAATACAAGTAGCGGTACCGACTCTTCAAGATTATAGCCCATATCCACAAAGTGACAGCCTTTAGCGGTAGTGCCGTCAAGCGGCTTGCCCTCACCAAAGAATAGACCCTCGTTATCAAAATGGGCACGGCAAAATTCTTCTTGGTGCTGTGCTTGCTCTAAATATTTTTGTTCGCCTGTGTATTTATAGGCAAAGGCAAACATTGCGGCGGCACCGGCATTATAGTTAATATGAGGCACAACCTTTTCACACCAGCCTATTAATGATTCGGCACCGCGGCGGAATATGCTATCCCACTTGTCAAAGGTATCTTTATCTAAAACATCACCAAAGCGGTGAAGTGTTTCGCCAAGTGATAGGTTAAAAAACAAATTTGTGCCGTACCAACGGTTGGCAAGGTCGTTTCGGTAAGCACCGTTGGGCGCCAAAGTGTTGCGCTCGGTCCAATCGACAAGACGCTTTGCTGCAGTGAGATATTTATTCTCACCCGTTTGGCTGTAAAGCAAAACGAGTGGTAAAACCATATCGGCACAGCGACCATGCACCACCGCACACGCAGGACACAGCAGTGCAGCGTCGAGCAACGGGTTGTTCATATCAAGCTGTGTTTCAAGCAGTGTATCACACCAAGTTTTCATTAGGTTATAAACAGTATTTTTAAAGCTCATAATAATACTCCTTATTTATTGGTAGGGCAAAATTCGCTCAAAGGGCAACGCTCGCAATAGGTTTTTCGTGCCGTGCATATATCTCTGCCAAAAAGTACACTACGGTGACAAAAATCATTTGATTTATCGGGCGGCAAAAGCTTTCTCATAGCATTTTCCACCTTTAACGGGTCGGTTGTCTTTACAAACCCCAATCGGTTGCAAAGCCTTATAAAATGGGTATCGGTAACAACGGCAGGCTTGCCGTAAACATCACCGCAGACAAGATTTGCCGTTTTGCGACCCACACCCGGTAATTTAGTCAATTGCTCAATAGTATCGGGCACCCTGCCGTCAAAGTCAGACATTATCATTTGGGCAATACCAACCAAATCTTTTGCCTTTGTTTTATAAAGACCACAGGTTTTGATAAGCTGCTCTACATCGGCAACCTCTGCCTTTGCCATAGCGGCGGCTGTGGGATACTTGCCGAAAAGTGCGGGGGTTACAATATTAACTCGCGCATCGGTGCACTGTGCCGAAAGCCTAGTTGCAATAAGCAGTTGAAATGCATCAGCATAATCAAGCGAGCAAATTGCATCAGGATATAGCTTTTCAAGCGCTTCTACAGCCTTTATAACTCTTGTTTTTTTATCCATTGTTAACATTGGGCAGCTTTAAATCGTCCTTTTTAATAAGGTTTAGCTTGCGCATAGCCTCGGCTATACCAAGTGTTACCACAGCAGGTAAAACAAAGTGCATTACAACTATTTCTATAAGTGCTATAACCGGCTTGGTGCCTGCTTCTACCATGGCGCCATACGCCGCAAACTGACCCACAAGACCTGCCGAGCCCATACCCGAGCCTACGGGGGTGCTTGTCATACCAAGCACTGCCGATGAGATAGGACCTAAAATTGCACTTGACAAAATCGCCGGCAGCCAAATAATAGGTTTTTTAACAATGTTGGGCATTTGTATCATAGAGGTGCCAATGCCTTGCGAAATAAGGCCGCTAAATTTGTTTTCGCGGTAGCTGATAACGGCAAAGCCTACCATATTGCAGCAGCAGCCTATAGTTGCAGCACCTGCCGCAATGCCGCTAATACCCATGGCAATGCCAATAGCCGCCGATGATATGGGCAATGTCAGCAGTATACCCATTATAACCGATATGAACATACCGCCGATTATGGGGTATTTTTCTACATTTACATTAACAAGCTCGCCTAACCATTTCATGGCAATTGCTATGTATGGGCCAACAAGATAAGCCACAACGGCACCTGCCAAAATACAGCAAAGCGGTGTTAGTATTATTTCAAGCTTGGTTTTACCCGAAACGAGTGCACCAATTTCGATAGCAACATACGCCGCAATAAATGCGCCAAGCGGCTCACCCGGGGCACCTATGGCAAACGCCTCGGTAGCAAGCTTTGGAAAAGCGCCAATCATACCCACAACGGCGGCAGACACGGTGGTAAGTGGCGAAGCCTTTAGCTTTGCCGCAACACCAACACCAATGCCCGCACCCATAACGGTTTTGGCAACTGCACCCATAGCGTTTATGTATGAGCCTATGGTGGTATCAACACCGATTATTGCCGCAATTTGACAAAGGATTGTGCCAATTATCAGCGTTGAAAAAAGGCCGTAAGCCATACCGGAGAGTCCGTCTATAAATACACGGTTTAAATACTTTTTAATCATAATTTGTCCTCCTAACAAAAGCATCCTTAATCTTACTGAATATTATATTACAATCGACTTTCACAGTCAAGTAAATTGATGCTTTAATGTGTTGCCTTTTTTCACCGTTTATGTTATACTGTATAATAAGAAATCGTAAAGGTGGCACTTATATGAACAAGAAAACTATACTCACATTGCTTGAGCAAATTAAGCAAGCAGAAAAAAGCGGCGAGGACCGTCTGCCGCAAAACAGCTTTTATCTTGATTATGATAAGGTGGTGTGCTGCAGTCGCGACACGGGTGAAAGCCGATACCCATACGACGGCGATGGTCTTATGGTGTGGCTGCGCTCTACCGGCTTTATAGATGCGCTTGAAAGCAATTTCACCATTTTTAAAACCGCCAACTTTGGCGAGGAATCGGCTGTTAACTTTTTTGCCGGTATAAAAAATGGTGAAAATGATTACACCCCTGTCTCAATTACCGGTTCATCACGTGGTGCTGACCAAAAGGGTGTTAACAGATATATTCTGTACTCACTAAAATGTGCATACTGCTTTTTAGAGGTCGCCAATATGGTGTTTGCACTGCGCATTCACGTAAGCGAAGATAAGCACATACATTTTTCACTAAACGCCGTAAACACCGCAAGCGAAACTAAAGAGTTTTATATTGCATCTTTTATGGAGGCGATTTTGCGCTATGCCGAAAATGAGTACTTTTGGAATAGGCTGACAAAATACGGCAAGCATTATGATAAAGGCTCATTTATATTAAAAAGCCGTAATGCACCAAGCCATGATTCACTTATAATAAACAGTAAAATATGCAGTGGCACACCAACAAATCATTATTACACCACCGCAAGAAATGATTTTTTAGGCACAAAGGGTTTGTCTATTGCAAATGCAGTATCACTTCGTAGAGGTTGTTTTGATAAGCAATCTGCCAATGTTGCAACCACCGATTTGCCTATCGCCTCTGATATATTTCATTTTTCGGCGGACAGCGGCGAGTGTGTCAGAATAGAATATGATTTGTCACTTTGCCACAGCAATGACGAGCTTGAGGCAGAAAAATATATAAACAACCGAATCGATGCCCAAAGCATAGACGAGGCGTTGCAAGCGCTTGAAGCAAAAGAGACCGCCGAGTTTGATAACCTTAAAATCCGCTTTAAGGGTTGGAAAAGTGACATCATAGATGCCGAAACCTTTAACAAGTTTTTGCGCAGTGTGCAAAAACAGGTTACCATTTGTGCCCACGGCAAAAACTATGCCGGTGCATACCTTGGTATTCGTGACGTATTTCAACAGCTTGAGGGTGCACTTATCTGGAAACCTGAGGTAAGCCGTGAAAAGATAGTTACGGCACTAAATTATATACTTACAAGCGGCAGAGCACCACGAATGTTCTCGGTGCCCGATGACCCATCACGCGGTGTTGCGGTATCGCTTGAAAAATACATTGACCAAGGTGTTTGGATAATCTCTACCGTTTATACCTACCTTGCCTACACGGGTGATTATTCCATTCTTGATGAAGAATGCGGATATATTGAACACGTTGATATTGATAACGATTACACCACAGCTAAAGTAAGCGATGAACGTGACAACGTGCTTTGCCACCTAAAGCGTATAATGAATTTCTTGCTTTCTAACATTGACAACGAATATAAAACCGGCTGTATGCGGGTGCTTTTTGGCGACTGGAACGATGCCGTTGACGGACTGGGTGAAACCGAGGACGAGGGCAAGGAGTTTGGCTCGGGTGTTACGGTAATGGCAACACTGCAGTTTTATCAAAACCTGCACGAAATGACCGAAATAATGCAGCGAATCGGTGATAACGACCAAGAACTTTTAGCCAAATACGCCAACGCTATGTCTGGTATAGAAAAGGGTCTTGAGCAGCACGCTATTGACATAAATCAAAAGGGTGAACGCCGCATTGTTCACGGTTGGGGTGACAAAATCGGCTATAAGGTTGGCTCTTGGTGTGACCCCGACGGTGTTGACCGCTACAGTATGACCTCTAACAGCTTTTGGGCAATTACCAAGTTCCTTACTCGCGACCCCTCACTTAAAGAGTCTATTATGAACTGTGTCAATGCCGTTTCGTCAAAATACGGACTTAAAACCTTTAACAAGCCCTTCCCCGAGGATACCAAAGGCGTAGGACGTATTACCCGCCTTGTGCCCGGCACCTATGAAAACAGCTGCGCTTATGTTCACGGCAGTTTGTTTGCCACAATGGCGCTATTTGAAATGGGCGAGGGCGAGCGTGCTTGGGCAGAGATAGAAAAATCGTCGGTTATTACACACGACAACTGCACAATGACCACCTTTGTTATGCCAAACTCGTACTGTGAAAATGCCGAATATGGCATAGACGGCGAATCTATGGGCGACTGGCACACAGGCTCGGGCACCGTGCTGATAAAAGAGACCGTTCGCTATGGATTTGGCATATACCCCACGCTTGACGGTCTGCTTATTCAAACGCCTAAATATTTTCCTGCTATCAGCGGTGAGATTACCTTAAATATTAAAAGCTCAAAGGTAACCCTACACTATGAGGATAAGCATATTGGTTCACGAAATATAGAAATTATTGGTGCCGATAATGTAACAAAACAATTTGACAACCTAATGGGCATAGATACATACTTTATCCCCGAAAGCGAAATGGGTAGTGAAATAAAAATTAACATTACTGACTAAACAAAAAACTCTGCTTGAAATTTTCAAGCAGAGTTTTTTTGTTTTTATTGTTTGTTATCTGTCACGCTTTTTAAAGCCGCGGCGGTTGTGATTTCTATCGCCGCTTGGTTTGCGGGTGCACTTTCGGCACCTGTCGCAAACGAACACACACCTAACATTAATATAAGGCTTAAAATAACCGATAATAATTTTTTCATTTTAAATAACCTACTGTAAACTATTCAATGGTTTCTACCATACTGTCGTATTTAATATCATATTCGACATAAACTGTTTTATTTTCCTCAGTCTTAACAATTATATAAACCACAGCAACTATTACAGCTATTGCTGCCGCAATTGACACGCCAAGGGCTATGTGTTTTAATGTTTTTTTACTCTTTTCACCCTTTACCTCGTCGCCTGTTAGGCACGCATTAAATTCTTCATAAATTGATTGCGGCGTGCCAAAGTGCTTTTCGATATTGTTGATTTTAGCGTTTGGATTGTCTGCCAAAAAGTCGTTTACCCTGCACTTTAAATCAGCTAACATACGTCTTTTATCTTTAAATCCGCCAAGCAGACCCTTGCTTATGCTGCGGTAATATTTACTTAAATCTTTATTTATTTGCTTCATTTACAAAATCCTCCAAATCGCCAAATCCCAACGCGAACATTATACCTCTGTTAAGTGAAAAATACTCTCTTTTAATTTCGGAAAGGTATTCTTTTCCGCTATTTTCAAGATGATAATACACCCTTGTGCGGCGTTTGCCAACCAGTTCCTTGCGCTCGGATATATAGCCGCGCTCGGTCATACGGTAGAGGGTTGGGTATAACGAGCCCTCTTGCAAAACAAACAAACCCTTGCTTTTTTGCTCAAGCTCTTTGCACATTTGGTAGCCATACATATCCCCTTGCTCTAATATGGTAAGCAGCATAATCTCTATTGTACCGCGCTTAAAGCTTTCTGAAATACCCAACACATCATCTCCTTTGGCAATTTAATTCTGTTGTTGATCAACCGACAATCAAATTATGACATAAATATTATGCATTGTCAATACTTTATGTCGTAAAGTATTGTTGACAAAAGGCATTTTATATGCTATACTGCAAATAAAGAAAGAAATGAAGGTGAATCCAATGTACATTTATTACTATTACAGAATTTTCGGTAGTGATAGCAATTGGAATATAACCAAAATGTCTTTAACAAATTTAGCAGCACATAGCGGCAATTTAGTTTCACCTAAAAAACAACCACAAGAATATATGACATTAGTGACATACGACCTTCCCACACAATAACATTCCGCTTTGGAGGATTTTACATTTATGAAAATTAATGTTTTAAAAAAGCTGTCGCTTGCAGTTATGATAGTTTTGTTTATCGCTTTGTTTGGGCTGACGAATTTTGGCTTTGGGGGCTATGATTCGCCGATAATTACCGTTATAAACATACTTTTGTCGGTTGTATTTTTGGCGGTGCTGTTTTTGACGGCGTTTTTGCAGTCAAGAAAAAACAGCTTTATAATAACCTATACTGTGCTGTTTGCAATGGCGGTAATATCGACTGTTATAACGCAAATCACCCACACCCGAGGGCTTAATATGTATTTGCATAGTGGACTTTTGCTGTTGTTAATGGTGTATTATGCGCCGATATTGCCGCTGGTACAGCTTATAAGCAACCGTTCAAGCCTGTTGGCACCTAACACGGCAGGTGCTATTACAATTATAGCTTCGTTTTTGGTGGTTTATCTTATTGCATTAACATTGCATTTTGCGGGCAGAAAGATTTTGCCGCACGAACCGCCGGCAGAAATCAAAGTCCGCCGTCCGCTGTGGCACAAAGCGTTAAAAATAGCATCTCCCATTTTACTGCTTGCGGTACAACTCGTTTTGTTTGTTATTACAGGATTTGGGTTAATAGATTATTATAATTCAACACTTAAAATAATATTATCGATAGCTTTTATATTATTGTTAATGCTGACCGCATATTTGTACTCAAACAAAAACACCTTTGTTATAATATATTCGTCATATTCTGTTTGGGCAATAATTATGTTGGTTCTACCATCTATCATAGAGTTTGATTCAGCAACACTGTTATATGTATTAGGTATGACTTATTTTGGTGCTTTATTGCCGCTTATTATACCGATTGCAGACGGATTTTTCAGTACCACAGAGTCAAAGGCAATTTCGATAACTATAGGTATTGTTGTTTTACTTGCAGTGGCGGCGGTGCATTTTATAGGCAAAAAATTTAAAAAGAAGTGACAAATTTATGAAAAAAAGGTAATTATATCTGTGCTATCAGTTGTTATTATTATAAAATTTATGGTAACGATGATTATTGGAATATAACAGTTGCTTCTTAAGAAAATTTAGATCATCATAGTTTAAACAATGTGTTTCCACTTGGCACAATTTCGGTAACGCCAAGAATACAAGCGCAAGATTATATGACACTTATAACAACAGAACTTCCTGTTCAATAATTAATTATTAGGAGAAATTAAAATGCGTAATAAGATTTTAAAAATTATCTTCATTGTAATTTTACTTGTATTACAGATTGTTTTAATTGATAGAACATTATTTTACGAATATTACTATTCTTTATTGAACATAGCTTTATCTATTCTCTATTTGTGCTCACTAATGATATTAGCTTTTCTGTTTTCAAACAAAAAAGGATTTATAATTACATATAACGTTTTATCTGTCAGTGCAATTGCCATAAGCATATTGTCAAGATTTCCCGAATTCAACGCCTATTTTATACTAATATTATCAATTATTCCCACTTGGCTATGTGTGCCATTCAGTCCTTTAACTCTACCCATTACAGAACATTTAAACATCAGTGATGATATTGGGTTTTTT
>JAUNAM010000055.1 GCA_030527615.1 Clostridia bacterium | reverse complement strand
ATAAATACATTTGCAAACACTCACTATAACTATTTTTCTTTTTTTATAAAAATAGTTCATATTTTTTACTGTTTTTTTGTTTTTGTAAAGATTTTAATGAATACAGATTGACTTTTTCAACCTTTTAATGTTATAATTTTGCCGTAAAATTGAAAAAAAGCGATATTTTAATCAATTTTATTAAAAATGTATTATTTTTGTTTTTTAGGTAGGTGTTTTGATTTTGATAAATAATTTCAGACTACGTCTGGTAAATCACAACACAAGATTTAACACTCCGCTTGACGATGTTACATTTTATTACGATTTTACCTTTGTTTTATCGGGTGAGTTAGTATATATTTTTGACGATGTGCCTTATACAATATCTGCGGGAAGTGCGATATTTCTGCCACCCGGTAGTCGGCGCATTCGCAACCCTATAATCAAAAACGTTGATACGCTTGATTATTTTTCTATTAATTTCTTTACCGATGAAACTTTTGACCTGCCTAAAATAATGTATGAATGCGTTACCCCTTTGGTCAGGGCATCGCTTGAAGTTATTGACCTAATATATAACAGTTATTCTGCCGATATTGAAAAACGAATATCTATTGAACTGCGACAGTTGCTTTATTCCCTGCAAGAGCTTAACAAACATACTGTTTTGCCTAATACAACCAAATATGATAATCCTAAAATTCAAGCAATTACCAATTATATCGATACACATTTAACCGAAAAGCTTACACTTGACAGAATAGCAAAACACGTATCTCTTACCACAAGCTATTGCTCTACACTTATGAAGCGTGAAACCGGTCTTTCAATTTTTGACTATATAATTAAAGGCCGTATGGATCTTGCAAAAAAGTATATCTTGGAAAACGAAAAATCACTAAAAGAAATTGCCAAAATTTGCGGTTACAACGATTATGGTTATTTTTCAAGACATTTCAAAAGATTTATTGGTTGTTCCCCAACAAAAATCGACAAAAAATAGCAAAAAGCTTTGTCTTAAACTTATTTTTTAGACAAAGCTTTTATTTTTTCTTGAAACTTTTTGATTTTAGTTTTATAATGTATATAAATACTATATTTGGAGATTTTTTATGAACAAAGATGCTTCGGGTGCAGGTGTTGCACGCGGTGGTTTGTTTAGTACAGCCGAAATAAAAATTTTAATATGTTATATTTTAAATGCAATTGACAAACCGGTCCCTGCCCAAATGCTTGCAAATGTTTTACATTTTGAAGGAATTGCAAATGCATTTGAGGTCAGTGATGCTGTGGTGTCACTTGCATCCAGCGGTCAGATAGTATCTGCCGACAGCGATGATAAAACCTATGCTATAACCAATGCCGGTCGTGATACCGCTGCAACGCTTAAATCATCACTTTCGTCAGTGGTAAAAGAGCGTGCATATCTTGCCGTTATGAAAATGTTTGCCAAATTTAAAAACGCCAAAGATAATCAATTTGAAATAACACATGAGCACGGTGCCACATATTTAAGCTGTTCGGCACTTGATGGCGGCAAACCGTTTTTAACAATAAAATTATTGATAACCGATGAAAATCAAGGTAATTTTATACGCGATAAGTTTTTAGAAAACCCGTCAAAAATATATTCTAAAATTATTGAAATGCTAACACAATAATGCGGAAAAGAGTTTTAAGTCTGTGCTTAAAACTCTTTTTATTTATATGTATTTTTTGCTTCTTTTACTATTTACCCCCACTATACCGCCGGCAAGTGAAGAGAGCATAATTATAACAAAGTGAAAAAGTGTGTTAACCGACAATCCGTTTTCACCAAAAATCAAGGATAAAGTTGTTATAACAGCAAAGGTTATGCCGCCTACCATTAACCCTATAATATAACCTTTATCCCCTATTTTTTTAGATGTAAAAAAGGCGGCAACAAAACAACCAACAGCCACACTAACAGTAGCAAAGGGTGCCGCAAAACTGCGGTCAATGCCGCTAAATAACAAAACAGCGGAGAAAATTAACATAACGGCAAGCGTTACGGCAACACCCAAAACCACACCCCAAAAATAAAATTTTTTATGATTTATATTATCTTTTTTAGAAAACTTTGCAGACATAAAAATCCCTCCGCTTAAATTATACTCGGCGAAGGGATTTTTTATAACATATTATTTTGATGCGGGTTCGTCATGAACGGTAAGATTTTGTTGCAAAGCCCAACGTGCAATAGTCATTTTGCTGTGGTCGCTTTTTGACTCAATTACGATTGAATCCTCTTTTAAAGAAATTACTCTGCCGTAGATACCGCCGATTGTGAGTATTTCATCACCAACCTGCAAATTTTCGCGCATTTTCTTTTCTTCTTTTTCCTTCTTTTTCTGTGGGCGAATAATAAACAAATACATTGCGCCAAACATAATGCCGAACATTAATATGGGCGTAAGCAAACCGCCTATACCCGCTTGTGCATTAGCGTCTGTTGTTGCTTTTAAAAGAAACAAATTAAAATCCATTATTTTAACCTCCAAAATTTATAACAAAAATATTATACATAAAATCAAACACAAAAGCAAGAAATATTTGTAAATTAAATACGTTTGCCGAGTATTTCTTCTTTTTCACGTTTGTATTGGGCAAATCTACCCGCATCAAGCGCATTTCGTATCTCGGTCATAAGGTTATTGTAAAACCACAAATTATGCAGCACCAAAAGACGTTGTGACAACATTTCTGTACTCTTTAACAAATGGCGAATATATGCCTTGCTGTAACGCTGACAAACGGGACAGCCGCAGTTTGGGTCAATTGGTGTCATATCATACTCATATTTTTTATTGTTGATATTGATAATGCCCTCACTTGTAAACAAATGCCCGTGACGTGCGTTTCGGCTGGGCATTACACAGTCAAACAGGTCAACACCGCGCTCAACCGCATTAAGTATATTAAGCGGTGTGCCAACACCCATTAAATAACGGATTTTATCTTGAGGCATATAGGGTGTTACGTGCTCAATTACATCATACATAACCTCGGCGCTCTCACCAACAGCCAAGCCGCCTATCGCATAGCCGTCAAGGTTAAGGTCGGCTATTTCTTTCATATGATTTATGCGCAAATCGTTATAGGTGCAGCCTTGGTTTATACCAAACAGCATTTGCTCACGGTTTATTGTGGTCTCCAGCGAATTAAGCTCTGCCATTTTTGTTTTGCAACGCTTAAGCCAACGGGTAGTGCGCTCACACGACGCTTTTGAATAGCTATACTGTGCGGGATTTTCAACACACTCATCAAATGCCATAGCTATAGTAGAGCCTAAATTTGACTGAATTGTCATACTTTCCTCAGGTCCCATAAAAATACGTCTACCGTCAACATGACTTGCAAAGGTGACACCCTCCTCCTCTATCTTGCGGAGAGAAGCAAGCGAAAACACCTGAAAACCGCCGCTGTCGGTAAGTATGGGGCCATTCCAAGTGGTAAATTTGTGCAGACCACCGCAATCGCGTACCACCTCGTCACCGGGGCGCACGTGCAGGTGATAGGTATTACTGAGCATTACCTGACAGCCTATCTCTTTTAAATCCTCGGCAGATACTGCACCCTTTATGGCGCCGGCAGTTGCCACATTCATAAAAGCGGGGGTTTGCACCACACCGCGATTGGTATGAAACTCGCCTCTGCGGACGCCGTTTTCTTCCTTTAAAAGCTTATACATAAATTAACCTCACGAAATAAACATACAATCACCGATACTTATGGGACATATGATTGGTAATAAAACACTACCGATTGGTAACATTACCGTATTCCCTTTTCATTGCATCAATGGAAACTACCCACTGTTTACCAAACTTGCATACATCAACTCCGTTTACGAGTTTACCGTATGAAATTGCCTTACGGAGTGTGCTTTCATTTAATCCCCAAAGTTCAGTTGCGTCGGAAAATGCAATAAGTCCGTCAAATGGTGTTTCAACTGTGACACCATTATCCCATAACTCATCGCAGGATAAATCAAGTTCATCATTCCAAATGATACCATAACCACCAACATCTACATATACCCCACCAAAATCACCGTTGTTTTCAAGTGATTTGAAGGTAGGTATTTTATTAAATAAAGGTTTTACATCATAAATTTTAGTTACACCCTCAGCAAACTGAACGCTTAATTTAAAATCGGGTAATGGAGAAACATTTTTAATTTTGTGAAACATATAAACCCTCCTACTCTAACGGCGGTAAGTTCTTAAACTCTTGTGTTTCCCAAATTGTTTTTAAATCATCTCTATAAATAGAAATCTATTCTTGTACCATATTCATAGCCTTTTGAGGCAAACTACCTTCAAGAACCTTACCTGTCATAAAATCAATAGCCGCAACATCGTCATTGTATATTGCGTGAATATGCGGCGGATTGTGTTCACTTTGTAAAAAGTACATTCTGATTATAATTCCGTAAAAGCGTGCTAAAACGGGCATAACATCAACTCCTTAATTTCTTCATTTATATTATATCACGATACCGTGATATTGTCAATAGTATTTGCTGAATAATATCCTATATCCCATCAGCATAGGGTAAAACAAAAAATTACCAAACGGTAATCGAAGAAAACCGCTTGGTAACTGGGTTTATGGTTATAAAATCAAACAGCAATCACCAAAACTGAAAAATCTGTATTTTTCAGCAACAGCAATTTTATATGCATTCATAGTGTTTTCATATCCTGCAAATGCCGACACCAGCATAATAAGTGTACTTTCCGGTAAGTGAAAGTTTGTTACAAGTGCGTCCATACACTTAAACTCATAACCGGGATAAATAAATATACCTGTATCATCGCTACATTCACATATTTTACCGTGCTTTTGTGCCACACTTTCAACAGTTCTGCAGCTTGTGGTGCCTACACATATTACCCTGCCACCGTTTTGTTTTGTTTGATTTATGGCATCTGCCGTGTCCTTGGGCATATAATAATGCTCGGTGTGCATTTTGTGGTCGCGAATATCGTCTACCTTTACGGGTCTAAATGTACCAAGACCGACATGTAGTGTAACATAAACAACCTTTACACCTTTTGCCTTAATTTGCTCAAGCAGCTCGGGTGTAAAATGAAGTCCTGCCGTTGGTGCTGCCGCAGAACCTAACTCTTTTGAATATACCGTCTGATAGCGCTCACGGTCAGCCAGCTTTTCTTTTATGTAAGGCGGAAGCGGCATTTGACCCACCTTGTCAAGGGTTGCAAAAAACTCGCCCTCGCACTTAAACTCTATTACACGGTTGCCATCGGGCAAAACCTCTTTTACAACAGCAGATAGCTCATCACTGAATATAAACTCGCGGTCAATTTTTGCCTTTTTGCCGGGGCCTGCAAGACATTCCCAAGTGTAAAGGTCGTATTGCTTTAGCAGCACAAACTCTACCACAGCACCTGTATCAGCCGCAGTTCCGTAAAGACGAGCCGGTAGCACGCGCGTGTCATTAAGCACCAAACAATCCCCCGCATTTAAAAAGTCGGGCAAGCTGCTGAATGTATCGTGTGAAACCTCGCCTGTATTTTTGTCAAGGCGAAGCATTCTTGAAGAATCACGTGGAAAAATAGGGGTCTGTGCGATTAATTCTTCGGGCAAATCGTAATAAAAGTCGCTTTTTTTCATATAATTTTACCAATAACTTTCGTAATTTGTATATATAATTTGGTTTGACAAATTAATAGTGTAATGCTATTATATATTAAAATATATTATATTGCAGTTTTCGTGCAATATCAACTAAAATTTTTATTTTCCACGGAGGAACACACAAATGAAAAATTACAACGTAGGTATTATAGGCGCTACCGGTATGGTAGGTCAGCGTTTTGCACTTTTGCTTGCAGACCACCCTTGGTTTAAGGTAACCTGTCTTGCGGCAAGTCCCCGCAGCGCCGGTAAAAGCTATCGTGAAGCTGTAGGCGACCGTTGGGCTATGACCGATGCTATGCCTGAAAATTTAAAAGATATGATGGTTTACGACGCAGTAGCCGACATTGATACCATTGTTTCAAAGGTTGACTTTGTATTCTGCGCTGTTGATATGAAAAAGGACGAAATCAAGGCCTTTGAAGAGCTTTATGCAAAGCACGAGTGCCCCGTTGTTTCTAACAACTCGGCTCACCGCTTTACAGATGATGTACCCATGGTAATCCCCGAGCTTAACCCCGAGCATCTTGAGGTTATTGAGGCACAGCGCAAACGTCTTGGCACCAAGCGTGGCTTTGTAGCAGTAAAATCAAACTGCTCACTTCAAAGCTATGTGCCTGCTCTTCACCCACTTGATAAAGCCTTTGGCGTAGAAAAATGCCTTGTTTGCACCTATCAAGCAATTTCGGGCGCAGGTAAAACCTTTGAAAGATGGCCCGAAATGATTGATAACGTTATCCCCTTTATTGGCGGCGAAGAAGAAAAGAGCGAAAAAGAGCCGCTTAAAATCTGGGGTAAGGTTGAAGACGGCAAAATCAAGCTTGCCGACAGTCCAAAATTTACAGCACAATGCTTACGTGTACCGGTATCTGACGGTCACATGGCGGCTGTGTTTGTAACCTTTAAAAACAAACCCACCAAAGAGGAAATTTTAAATGTTTGGAAAAGCTTTAGCGGTGTGCCGCAAGAACTTGAGCTTCCACATGCACCTAAGCAGTTTCTTAACTATTTTGCCGAAGATAATATGCCGCAAACCAAGCTAAACCGCAATCTTGAAGGCGGTATGGCAGTGTCTGTTGGTCGTCTTCGTGAAGACAGCCAGTATGATTACAAGTTTGTATGTCTTTCACATAACACCCTTCGCGGTGCAGCCGGCGGTGCGGTATTGCTTGCCGAGCTTTTGGCAGCAAAGGGCTATATGGACTAATAACATAACAAATTAATTTAATGAGGTGTTTTTATGAAACAAAGAATTTTCACAGGCGCGGCTACAGCACTTGTAACCCCAATGAACAATGACGGAAGTGTAAATTTTGAACGTTTAAAAACCCTTGTAAACGAACAGATAAACGGCGGTATTGATGCACTTGTAATATGCGGCACCACCGGTGAAAAATCAACCCTGCGTTATGACGAGCATCTGCGCGTTATAGAGGAATCGGTAAAGGCTGCAAACGGTCGTGTACCGATTATTGCGGGCACCGGCAGCAATGATACCGTTTACTCTGTAGAATTGTGTGATGATGCCGCAAGCGTAGGTGCCGATGCCTTTTTAATGGTAACCCCCTACTACAACAAAACCTCACAGGCAGGTCTTGTAGCGCATTACAACTATATTGCCGACCGTGTAAGCAAGCCTATAATTCTTTATAACGTGCCCTCTCGCACAGGAGTTAATATCAAACCCGAAACCTATAAAGAGCTATCCCGTCATCAAAATATTGTTGCTACCAAAGAGGCAAGCGGTGACCTATCGCTTATCGCCGAAATCAAATATCTTTGCGGTGACGATTTAGACATTTATTCGGGCAACGATGACCAAACCGTGCCGATTATGTCGGTTGGCGGTATCGGTATAATATCGGTGCTTTCTAACATAGCCCCTCGCCTTATGCACGATATTTGTGACCTTTACCTAAGGGGTGAAACCGACAAATCACGCGAGTTGCAGCTTAAACATATCGGTCTTATGAATGCTATGTTTTGTGATGTTAACCCCATACCGGTTAAAGAGGCTATGAATATGTTAGGACTTAATGTAGGTCCTTGCAGAATGCCCCTCTACCCCACTAACGAAGCAAACAAGACGCTTATAAAAGCAAAGCTTACTGAGTGTGGTTTTAAATTTTAAAATACTATTGGATGTGAAAAACAAATGACTAATATATTACTTTCGGGTGCTTGCGGCAAAATGGGCAATGCGGTTGCCCGTTGTGCCAAAGAAAACCCCGACACGCAAGTTATCGCCGGTGTCGATAAGGCAGAAATGCTTTGCGACTTTCCCGTTTTTAAATCGTTTGCTGACGTAAATATAAAGCCCGATGTTATAATCGACTTTTCACACGTGTCGGTGCTTGACGATTTATTAAGCTATGCGATAAACAACAACATTCCCGTTGTTTTGGCGGTTACCGGCTACACAACTGAACAGATAGCCAAAATAAATGATGCGGCAAAACAAATCCCCGTATTTTTTACAGCCAATATGTCGCTTGGTGTAAACCTGCTTTGCTCATTAGCCAAAAGTGCCGCAAAGTTTTTAGGCGGTGCATTTGATGTTGAAATTATCGAAAAACACCACAATCAAAAGATTGATGCCCCCTCGGGTACCGCTCTGATGCTTGCAAATGCCGTAAACGAGGTTTTTGACGATAAATGCACTTACGAGTATGACCGTCACTCTAAACGGCAAAAACGCCCTCAAAACGAAATTGGCATACACGCAATACGCGGCGGCACCATCGTTGGTGAGCACGATGTTATATTTGCAGGCCACGATGAGGTTTTAACCCTTTCGCACTCCGCCCAATCAAAAGAGGTTTTTGCAGCCGGTGCTGTAAAAGCAGCAGTATTTATGGTTAATCAAAAATGCGGTATGTACGATATGGGTAGCATTTTGAATTTAAAATAGAGTTAAGATTTAAGAGTTGAGAGTTAAGATACGGATTGCTCTGTCGCTAATGCGATATGGCAATCCGTTATTTTTGTATTATAAGATAATTAAATCTTGAAATGTTTGCCGTTTTACTCTATACTTAAAACATACTAAAAGTGAGGTGGTAAAAATGGACAAGCAAAAGATATATATTATCCAAATGCATACCAAAACCATACCATCTCGCTTTGTAAAGCTTGTTACAAGATATGAATACTCTCACGTAGCAATTGCGCTGACCAAGGATTGTGATGAAATTTACAGCTTTGGTAGGCGTTCTGCCATAAACATACTAAATGGCGGGTTTGTTAAAGAGCATAAAAACGGTGATTTTTTTAAAAGATTTAACAACACGTACTGCCGTATATATGAGCTTGACGTCACCAATGAACAGTATTTAAAAATCAAAAACCAGCTATTGCTTATGGAGCAAAACCCTGAAAAATATAAATATGATTTTATAGGAATTTTTTTAAGAGCGATAAAATTACATATATCCTTTAAAAACAAATATGTATGCAGCACCTTTGTTGCATACATATTACAGCAATCAGGGGCATACAACTTTTCAAAAGAAATACACCATATAAAACCGATAGATTTTGAAAATATTATCGGTGCTAAAGAGGTATATTCGGGCGAATATAAAAGCTTAACAACCGTTTAGTGAGGATAATTTATGAAAAAACAAAGTATATTTATAATTATATCGGTTACTGTTTTGTCGGTTGTTATGAATATTGTGGATTTATTTATCAAGCCACAGTATTTTGTAAAATCGATAATAAAAATAATGTTATTTTTAGTGGTGCCGATAATTTATTTTTTAATAAACCGACAAGATTTACCCCGCTTTAAAAGACTGTTTAAACCAAATAAAAAAAGTGTTTTGCAATCTCTGATTTTAGGTCTGATATGCTATGGAGGCATAGTTGACGGTTACCTTTTGCTAAAGGATTTTATCGACTTTTCAAACATTACCAAAAGTCTGACTGCAGATATTGGTGTAAATTCGGGTAATTTTGTTTTTGTTGCCCTTTATATCTCGTTTGTAAATTCCTTTTTAGAGGA
>JAUNAM010000001.1 GCA_030527615.1 Clostridia bacterium | reverse complement strand
CCTGTGACCCTCTGCTTGTAAGGCAGATGCTCTCCCAGCTGAGCTATGCTCCCACGAAACGCTGGCTCTGTTAATCGCAACTCACCGGCGACGAACACTATAATATCATAACGGACTCTTATTGTCAAGCATTTTTTTAAAAATTTTTTATTTTTTTATAAAGGTCTTCAACTCGTCACTTGTAAAGGTATAAACGCTGTTACAAAATTGGCAAACGGTCTCGGCTTTATCCATTTCATCTGCCATTTGTTTTAGCTCATCGGCGTTTAAGGATTTAAGTGCGCATTCAAATCTTTCTTTTGAACAATTACATTTATATGCCGCTGTCTGCTGTTCTAGAACCTCAACCTCAAATCCGGTTAGTGCTATGCGCACAATCTCATCTATATCCTTACCCTCATCCAACAGGGTGGTAATAGGCGGCATTGCCTTAATATTGTTTTCAAGCTTGGTTATAACCTCGTCATAGCCGTGTGCTGCCGGCAACAGCTGTATAATATATCCGCCGGCAACGCGCACGGTAAGGTCAGGGTTTACAAGCACTCCCAATGCACACACGGTGGGTATTTGTTCGCTTACAGCGTAGTATGCCGCAATATCCTCGGCGATTTCGCCGCTGCTAATAGGCACAAAGCCGTTATAAGGCTCTTTTAACCCCAAATCTTTTATTACGTAAACAGTGCCGTTTGTGCCCACGGCGCCGCTAACATCAAGCTTGCCGTTTTCTTTAAGCGGTATTTCCACTACAGGATTTATGGCATAGCCGCGCACATCACCCGCACTGTCGGCTACGGCAAGTATCGCACCTGCAGGACCGTCACCGTCAATTTTAACGGTGATAGTATTGCTTTTGCCCTTTAGCGCATTGCCCATCATAGAGGTAGCGGTAAGCAGTCTGCCAAGGGCGGCTGTTACTACCGCCGATGTGCCGTGAAGGCGCTCTGCCTCGGCTACAATATCGGTGCTGTCAAGCGCCGTTGCCATTACAAGACCGTCACTTGTGATACATCTTATAAGTTTACCCATAATATATTAATCTTCCTTTTTTCGTGTTACATAAATTAGTCTTTGAGAGCTTTCTTGCGGCGGGTTTTCGGTTAAATCGTCATATACAGCCTCTATTTTTAGCCCTGCCGCCTTGCAAGCCTTTTCTATTTCCTCAGCGGTATAGGCACGCTCACAAAAGCTTTCGCCTGTACGATAATAAACCTCACCGTCGGGTACAAAAAAATCAAGATTTATTTCAACGGTGTTATCGCCTATGAAATCATTTTGCCAAACGCAGTAAACATCACTGTCTACAAGAAAAACGTTGTCACCCAAAATTTCTTTGTGTTTGTAAGGTGTATTGACATCAAATACAAAAAGTCGGTCTTTTTCTAAAAACAGCGCAACCTTTTGTATTGCCGTACAAAAATCGGCATAATCAGTTATATGGTTAAGGCTGTCAAGACAGCATATTGCACCGTCAACCGTACCGTAAAGGTCAAGCTCGGTCGCATTTTGACAAAGATACAATATATCCTGCCCCTGCTCTGCCGACTTTTCGCGAGCAACACTTAGCATATCGGCGGATACATCAACCCCGATAACCGATACCCCACGCTTTGCAAAGCGTGTACTAAACTCACCCGTACCGCAGGCTAAATCAAGCAGCAATGTGGGTGTGCGGTCATGCTTTTTAAAAAGCGAATAAAGATATTTTTCACGTGCAGAATAATCGGCATTATACGCCATTAATTCATCATAAAATTCAGCAAAATTGTTATACATAATTACTTAATACGCTCAAGCACGGTTTTGCTGCCCTTACTCATAGTGCGGTTAACACGGCTTATGGTAGCAGTAGATGCACCGGTCTTTTTTACAATGTCGTTATAAATGCTGCCTTCGCTAAGCATTTTTGCCACGGCAAAGCGCTGCGCTATTGATTTTATCTCTTTGGGGGTGCAAAGGTCCTCAAACAAATGCCTGCACTCGTCCTCTGATTTTAGTGTCATAATTGCACTGTAAAGCAGCTTTGAAAAATCTTTTTCTTTCATTTTCTTTACCTCTTAATATTCATATTCGCCGTCAAAAACTGTAGTGGCGCCGCCGCGCATAAACACGGTGTCACCCGTATAGGTTATAAACAAATCGCCGCCTACCAAATGTACGGTGATTTCACGGTTTTTATCACAATATCCGTTTAAAACCGCGGCTACCGCCGCCGCACACGCACCTGTGCCGCAGGCAAAGGTTTCACCGCTACCACGCTCCCAAACACGCATCTGTAAAACATTTCGGTCAACAACGCGAATAAACTCGGTGTTTACCTTTTCGGGAAAAATGGGGTGTTGCTCAAAATCGGGTCCTATTTTTTCAAGCGGAAGGCTGTCAATCTCATCAAAAAAAACAACCGCGTGCGGATTGCCCATAGAAACGGCGGTAATGTTATAGCTTTTACCCTTTACATCAATCGGCATATCTATAACGCTGTCACCCGCTATACCCTCGGTGGGTATTTTTTGCGGCTGCAGCTCGGGCGCACCCATATCAACGGTAACGGTTTGTGCCTTGCCATCTACAGCATCAATTTTTAAAGTTTTGATACCGCTTAACGTTTCAACCGTAACGGTATCTTTCGTGGCAATACCGCTATCATATATATATTTGCCGACACAGCGTATACCGTTGCCACACATTTTACCCTCACTGCCATCAAGGTTAAACATTCGCATTTTGGCGTCAGCCACATTTGACGGACAAATAAGTATAACGCCATCAGCACCCACGCTAAAGCGGCGAGGCGACATTTTTATTGCCAGCTTTGACGGATTGTCTACCGTTTGGTTAAAGCAGTTGATATAAACATAGTCATTGCCTATGCCCTGCATTTTTGTAAACTTTATTTTAGCCATAATTGCTTCCTTATAAATAATATAAAGGCACCAAAAGGTACCTTTATAAGTATAAAATATGAATTTGTTAAAGTCAACATAAAAATTTAACGCTTTAAAGTGTGATTATTTAACACGTACCCAAAACTCGTTGTTGCATTTTGGGCAGACTGTTTTATGCTTGCCCACCCTTCGCGGAAGACGAAGCACCGCACGACAACGCGGACATTTTTTATAAACATGGGTATAGTCTGCCTTGCGGCGGCGGTTTAGTTCCTGTTCTTTTTTTATCCTTTCTGCCCAATTGTTTACCCAGCGATTTTCACGGCGACGAGCTTCGATATTGCGTGAAAACGCCCTAAAAAATGCATAGATTATAACCGTATAAACCACAAGCTGTAAAATAGTCGAACGCACAAAAATATTGACTATCGACAGCACGGCAGAAACACCAAACAACATATAAAACATATTATCAATACCGTATCTGCCACTCATAAACTGCATTAATTTATATCTAAAATTCATTATCTTACCTCTTTTCGTATATATTATATAACCGAATGCACCTTTATTTGTTGCCAAAATATTAAATTTATGATAAAATCTAACTAAATTGAGGTGAAGTTATGTTTTCAAAGGTAAAAAGTGTTGGGCTTTTTGGGCTTAACAGCTATATGCTTGATATAGAGGCAGATGTCAGCGGTGGACTGCCCTGCTTTGACGTGGTGGGTCTGCCCGACACAGTGGTTAAGGAATCGCGTGACCGTGTGCGTGCGGCTGTAAAAAATTGCGGATTCAAATTTCCTACAGGCAGAAATACCGTAAATCTTGCCCCTGCCGATAAGAAAAAGGAGGGTGCGGTTTATGACCTGCCGATACTTATATCTATACTTATGGCATCAAAACAGCTTGAGGCTGACGTGTCAAGCTGCGCCTTTTTGGGCGAAGTATCGCTTGACGGACAATTGCGTGCTGTAAACGGTATACTTGCCATGGTAATAACCGCCAAGCAAAACGGCATAACCGATATTTTTATCCCTTATGATAATATTAACGAGGGTGCATCGGTAGAGGGTATTAACGTTTACGGCATAAAAAGCGTAAAGCAGCTTATTGACCATTTGACGGGCTTTACCCCACTTGTTCCTGCAACACCTGTAAACCAAGCTCAATCAACATTTGATAATATGCTGGATTTTTGTGAGGTTAAGGGGCAAATAATGGCTAAAAAAGCACTTGAAATTGCTGCCGCCGGCGGGCATAACGTGTTGCTTATAGGGCCACCCGGTTCGGGTAAAAGTATGTTAGCCAAGCGTATGCCCACAATACTGCCTCAAATGACCTTTGACGAATCAATTGAAACCACCAAAATTCACTCGGTGGCGGGCATAATTGACGATAAAAATCCTATTGTTACCACACGGCCGTTTCGTTCGCCGCACCACACCATATCGTCGGTGGGGCTTTCAGGTGGCGGCACGGTGCCGCGACCGGGTGAAATATCGCTCGCGCACAACGGGGTGCTGTTTTTAGACGAGCTACCCGAATTTAAGCGTGACGCTATGGAGGCGCTTCGCCAACCGCTTGAAGACGGCACAGTCACCGTAACACGAGTGTCGGGCACGGTAACCTATCCTAGCAGCATTATACTTATCGCCGCAATGAACCCCTGCCCATGCGGATTTTACGGTCACCCTACCAAAACCTGCACCTGCTCTCAAAACGCAGTGCACAGATACCTAAACAAAATATCGGGGCCACTGTTAGACCGAATTGATTTGCATATAGAGGTGCCGCCGGTTGATTATAAATCACTTGCCGATAAAGCACAAGGTGAAACATCTGCCGATATTCGCGCACGTGTCAACCGTGCACGGGCACTGCAAACCGAACGCTATCTCGGCACGGGCATTAACTGTAATGCACAGCTGACCCCGTCGCTGTTGCGTCGGCACTGCACAATGACCGAAGACGCCGGTGCATACCTTAACCGCAGCTTTGATGCTATGGGGCTGTCAGCACGTGCCTATGACCGCATACTAAAGGTAGCACGTACAATTGCCGACCTGGCAGGTCAAGAGATTATACAAAAAGACCATATCGGTATGGCACTTCGTTTTCGCAGTCTTGACCGAAAATATTGGGAATAAACCCACAAACACACGGGGTTGTCTCACGAAGATGCAAAATTTTATAATAATTATTCCGCTTATTTTTTAAAAGCAAATAAATAAGGGTATTATCAAGATAAATTTCTCGATAATACCCTTTTTTATTTTATTTTGCTTTTGGTCGGCGCTTTGTGAGACAATCCTCTTTTTACTGTGCTACCGGTTGAGCTGCTTGCTGTTGCTCGGGGTAAATTAACTTTTTAACCTTAAATCTGTCAACTGCAAAATCATTAACTTCTACATCTAATTTTTTGGTATAATCCTCAATATCGTCTTCAAACTCATCACCAACAATGCTATGACGTAGTGTAGAATCGTAATTTTCAAGATAATAGGGGTCTGCCGAAATATCCTTTTTAACCAAAATAGTAATGCCGGCATCGTCGTCTTTGGTTATAAGCTTAACCTCGCCAACAGCCATTTTCTTTGCAGTCTCAAAATTTGCATCTGTTTCGGTCAAAGCGGTTGCGTGTGCATCTTGCGGTGCCGAAGCATCTTCTGAATGCTCGTGATTGTGTGCCTCGCCGCCCTCGTGCTCGGTTAACACCTGCTCAAAGGTTTTTGTTCCGTTTTTAAGAGCCGTCTCAAAAGCTGTAAACTGCTCACGCTTTTCTTTTATCTCATCGTCTTGTAAACCCTCAAAGGATTGGTCAAGTGTATTTACAAGCACATAGTCTTCGACAAGTTGTTTTGCAACCTTGTCTGCGGCAACCTCTTTTTCGCCACCCTTGCCATAAATATGATTAAAATATTCATCCATAAGATAGGTGTCTTGCATATATGCCTTAAAGGTGGCTTCGCTTACGCCGTTTTCCTCCATAATAACCGAGTAGCCATAACTGTCCCAAAGATATTCAGCATTGCTGTCGGCGGTAGAAATGATTTCATCGCTAAGTTTAATTTCTGCCTTTTTACAAAGTGACTTAATTGCGCCAAGCTCTTTTATGGTGTCAAGCGCTGTGTCTTTTACCCACTCAACATAATCTTTTTTGTCAATTTTTTGACTGTAATAATCGATATCGGTGGTTTGGGTTTCTTCTTCGGAAAGCTCTGCCTCTACTGTAGAGCGTGCCTCCATATCGGCAAAAAGCAGCGCACAGGCATAATATCCTGATGTAAACTCTACATCACCTACCGTTACGGCAATTTCGCCTTTTCCATGACAGCCTGTAAAACAGGTAAATATTAGTGCTATGCACAGCACCAATGCAAAAAGTTTTTTCATATTTATATCTCCTAAAATTTTTATTTAAATAATTATATAACATTATTTTGTAAAAGTCTACACGAATTTATAAAATTTTTGAAAGGCGTGACACAACATCACCGATTTTAAGCCCGTTTGCAAGCCGTATAACGTAGGCGGGCTCACCCGTGGTAGATAGTGTAAACGCCCCCTTAAACTCGTCAGCAAGCTTTGCGGCCGTTTGTTCGTTTAAAGCCGCCACTCGCAAAACGGCGGTATTTGGCGTGCCGGTTATTTCATATATGCCACAGGCTGTGGCCTTGCTTCTAAGCAGTGAAATTTCTATAAGCCCCAGCACCGCACGCGGCGGCTCGCCAAAACGGTCGCACAGCTCATCTATAACATCACGGGCATCGTCTTCGTCACGGATATCGGCAATGCGGCGATATATACCAAGTCGTGCAGGCAACGCCGAAATATAACGCTCGGGTATGTGTGCTGACACATTAAGGTCAACGGTGCAGACCACATCGCTGTGGGTTTCTACCCCGTTTTGCTCGTTAACAGCATCGGATAAAAGCTTTAGATACATATCATAGCCGACTGCCTCCATATTGCCGTGCTGCTCGCCGCCCAAAATGCTGCCCGCACCGCGGATTTCAAGGTCGCGCATGGCAATTTTAAAGCCGGAGCCAAATTCGGTAAACTGACGTATTGCTTCAAGTCGTTTAGCCGCTACGTCGCTTAGCTCTCTGCCACGTCTAAAGCAAAAATATGCATACGCACGCCGCGGACTGCGACCCACGCGACCGCGAAGCTGATGCAGCTGAGAAAGTCCCATACGGTCGGCATCTTCAATTATAAGGGTGTTCGCATTGGGTACGTCAACACCCGTTTCAATAATGGTGGTGCAAACAAGCACATCTATTTCGTGCTCTAAAAGCTTTTGCCAAACATCGTTTAGCTCGTCCTCGCTCATTTTGCCGTGAGCTATACCAATGCGGGCATTGGGCAACATCTGCTTTAGCTTTGCAGCACGGCTTACTATGCTCTCTACACGGTTGTGCAGATAATACACCTGTCCGCCGCGTCGAAGCTCACGGTTTATGGCATCTGTAATCACGCCGTCATTTTGCTCTAAAACATAGGTCTGCACGGGGTGACGGTCGTTTGGCGCCTCATCAATACTTGACATATCACGCAGCCCCGACAAAGACATATTTAGTGTTCGAGGAATAGGCGTTGCAGAAAGGGTAAGTATATCAACAAATGGATAAAGCTCTTTAAGCCGTTCCTTTTGCGCCACGCCAAAGCGCTGCTCCTCGTCAATTATTACAAGTCCTATATTTTTAAAGCTGACATCTTTTGAGATAAGTCGGTGTGTGCCAACCACCATATCTACCCTACCTGATTTAAGTCCCGCAATGGTTTTTTCCTGCTCTTTTTTGCTGACAAAACGGTTAAGCAGTTTTACATTAAGCGGCAGCTCGCCAAAGCGGCGAATAACGGTATTATAATGCTGCATAGCAAGTATGGTTGTGGGCACCAATAGCGCACATTGCTTGCCCTCACTAACGCACTTAAATGCCGCACGAAGTGCCACCTCGGTTTTGCCAAAGCCAACGTCTCCGCAAAGCAGACGGTCCATGGGTACGTCACGCATCATATCGTTTTTAATTTCGTTTATACAGCGCAGTTGGTCGTCGGTTTCCTCATATTCAAATCGGCTTTCAAACCCGCTTTGCAGGTCGGTGTCCTCACTAAAAGCATAGCCCTTGGTAGACATTCGTTTGGCATAAAGCGCCGTTAGCTGCTTTGCCATATCGCGCACGGCACGCTTTACACGGGCACGGGTCTTTGCCCAAGCCTCGCCACCAAGCTTATTTAACTTTATGCCGCTATCTTCGGCGGCGCCTATATATTTTGAAACCAAATCAAGCTGTGTTACCGGCACATAAAGTGTGTCGGTACCGGCGTATTTTATTTTTATATAATCCTTGGTAACGCCTGCATTTGTTATGCGGTTTATGCCGTCAAAAATACCTATGCCGTACGACGCGTGCACAACATAGTCACCGCGAACAAGCTCTTCAAGTGAGCCGATTTGCTTGCCGCTTTTGTATTTGCGTTTTAGTTTTTTACCCTCGGCAGAAATATGGCGATGGGTGATAACTGTCAGCTTGCAAAGCGGTATTTCAAACCCGCTTGAAAGTCCCCCTGCCATAACATAAACACCCGACTTTAATTTTTCGGTGTTTTCTATATAAACGGCATTTATACCTCGGTCGGCAAGCTCTGCAGTGAGCACACGCGCAGCACGTGGCTCGCCCGCCAAAATAACTGCCGTACCCTTTATATGGGTGGTATAGCCCAAATCCTCGCAAAGCACATTAAGGTCGCCGCCCCACGCGGTAGAGCGTTTGAAATTAAAGGTGGCTATTTCAGCCGGTAGGTTTTCATAATTATTACGCGGAAAATTTTCAAAATAAAGGGTGCTTGCAAGTTTTGAGTGAATCTCGGCTGCGCTAAGTCGCATCTTTGCCGATTTAGGGCAGAGGGAGCCGCTCTCAAGCGCTGCGGTAACATCTTCTTTTTCTATTGCAAATATGCTTTTCAGTCGCTCGTTTATATTGCCCGATTCGCAGGCTATTACCATACAATCGGTTGTGTAATCAAAAACGGTGGCAGCCTTTTCATACAAAAACGGTATATAAAGGTCGGGTGATACCGACAGTTCACTTTGCAACAGGTCAATATCCTTTTCTATATATTCACGCTGATTGTCGGTAAGCTTTTTATCGGTCTTTAAATATTTTTGCAGCTTTTCTGAAAGCTCGGCACGGTTAAAAGGCAGCTCGTTTGCGGGGTAGATTTTGATACTGTCTATACTTTCGGTGCGTCGCTGACTGATAACGTCAAACTGCGATATACTGTCAACCTCGTCACCCCAAAGCTCAATACGAATGGGATAATCACTGCCCGTGGCAAAAAAGTCAATAATTCCGCCGCGCACGGCAAACTGACCCACCCCCTCGCACAGCTCGGCACGGGTATAGCCCGCATCAACAAGACGGGCACAAAACGCATCTAAATTAATGCTGTCACCCGTGCTTATCTCAAATGTGTTTTGATGTAAAATATCGGGCGGTACGGTGTATCCTATTGCCGCATCAAGGCTTACACAAAGCACGTCAAAAGCCCCATCAAGAACTCTTGATAGGGTGTAAATTCGCTTGTGCTCATATTCTTTTGAGTAGCCTGTAACCCGTGTTAGGTTGTAATCTCTTGTATCAAGTGTAAGTGCGCGCAGCCCCAACGCCTCAAGGTCATTTTTAAGCGAAAGGGCGGTCGGCTCGTCGGGCGCTATCATCACCGCACGACGACCGGTGTGACAATTAAGCGCCGCAGCAAGCAGTGCCTTATGCACATTTGACAGTCCGCTACAGGCTATCGGCAGAGTGCCTGCCTTTACCGCTTTTAAAACACGGACATAATCAGGCTCATTTTTTAGTATATCAAATAAAAATTTCATACAAAGTTATTTGCTGTACTTATTCATAGCAGAGTCAATACCGTGGGCGATAATCTCCTCTGCGGCGGCGGGTGCCATCTGCTTTGCAGCCTTTTCAAAATCGGGTAGCTGCTCCTTTGGTATTTTACCCAGCACCCAATCCTTCATATCATAATCGGGGTGGGGCTTACCCCCTACACCGATTTTAATACGGGTAATCTCGTCACTACCTAATGCATTTATAATGTCGTTCATACCCTTTTGTCCGCCTGAACTGCCCTTGCGGCGAATGCGAATTTTGCCGACATCAAGCGAGGTATCGTCAAACATAATAATAATTTTATCAATTGGTATTTTGTAAAAACGTGCAATGGCGCTAACGGCACGCCCCGACAAATTCATAAAGGTTTGCGGCTTTGCAATTATTACACGCTCGCCCGCAAGGGTGCAGTCACCGTAAACGGCATCAAATTTTGATTTTGAAAACTTAAGCCCAACCTTTTCAGCCAACGCATCGGCGGCTATAAAGCCTGCGTTGTGGCGGGTGTTTTCGTACTGCTTACCGGGATTGCCAAGACCTACTATAAGACGGTAATCACCGGCAGTATTTTTCTTAAAAAACATTTTTATCACCAAAATTCATAATACCATACAATTAAATTTAATTCAAGCGATATTGTTCATTAAAAATTAACTTGATAATTTTGCAAAATAAATATATACTAACTATATACCAATTTTAGGAGGACTGCACTATGTCAGTAAACAAAAACAAATATTCGGGTACACAAACCGAAAAAAATTTGATGACTGCATTTTCGGGCGAGTCACAAGCAAGAAATAAATACACATATTTTGCATCAAAGGCTAAAAAGGAAGGCTTTGAGCAGATTGCCGCTTTATTTTTAAAGACAGCCGACAACGAAAAAGAGCACGCAAAAATGTGGTTTAAAGAGCTTGAGGGTCTTGGCACCACAGCCGAAAACCTTGTATCAGCCGCAGAGGGCGAAAACTATGAGTGGACCGATATGTATGCCGGCTTTGCTAAAACCGCCGAGGAGGAAGGCTTTACCGAATTGGCAGCCAAATTCAGAATGGTAGCCGCTATTGAAAAAGAGCACGAAGAACGCTACAGAGCACTTCTTAACAACGTTGAAACCGCTGCTGTTTTTGAAAAGAGCGAGGTTAAGGTTTGGGAATGCCGCAACTGCGGGCACATCATGGTTGGCACAAAAGCGCCCGAGCTTTGCCCCGTTTGTGCACACCCCAAGGCATACTTTGAAATTCAAGCAAAGAATTATTAAAAACTATAAATCGTCGCAAGCAAAACACTTGCGACGATTTTCTTAATTCTAATTATCGAAAAGCCTCTTTATTATAACCCAAACCGCCTTTAAGCAAAGGGCGGTTTTTATTGTTGCGGTGCTAAAAAATATAAACCACACAAAGCCGTCTTGTCTAATATAAAGCTGACCCGATGAATAGGCGCTTACTGCCGTAAGATAGGGTAGGCTCTGCCCTGCTGCTGTGGTGCCTAACACAAGCAGGCTTTGAAGCAAGCAAAGTAAACTCAGCACAAGACCAATAACCACGCCAGACAAGGTGTTTTTTGCATTTGCTTTATGGTTTGAAAGCACCGCAAAGCAAAGCGATGGCACAGTTGCATTAAAACACTTTAAAAACGCATCTGCCGCAGCCATAAAATCTAATTTAATCGGTGTCAAATTTATATTTTTTATATCATAAATCCCCGCCGACATTATAAATAAAAGCACAATTAAAGCTGCCGTAATAACACCGAAAAGCAGACTGAATTTTAAAAAAGCACTGCTGCTGCAAAAGCACAACGCCCATAGCAGCAAAATTAACAACAAAATCGCCGCCGCTTTGGCAATATCAAGGGTGTTTAAAAAACTTAAATAATCGTTTACGGTAGTAATAACACCGTAAACCGAAATAGCTATAATTATAACCGATAAAACATAAAATAAAATGCCCTTTTGGCTAAATGCACGGTTTATAACGGGTAACGTCACCAATGTTGTAATCAATACGGCGGCACCGCAAAGCAAAAATGTTAATATTGGACCGGCGCTGTTTAAAAAAGGCAGCAATATACACCCATTGCCCAAAACGCAAATCGCCAACAAAGCACTTATGTGTACGTTATATTTTTTTACATTCATTATTTTTCGCCCTCAAAAACCATTGTGTTATCTTTAACGGCTACAGTTGGTATTTTAGTATTTTTACCTTGCTCGATTTTATAGATGCGATTTTGCCCGTTGCCGCCTGTGTTTTTTATAAGTGATATAACATCATAGCCCGTTTGGTCGGCATTAAATAGCGCCTTTGCATCGGAGCAATACACCACCTGCGCCGCTATTGGTATATTCATTTGTGATTTGCAAAAATTTAAAATTTGCTTTGTTTCACCCTTTATATTTTGATTTAACACAATCGTTCCGCAATGTTCAAAATAAAGTGTTTTTGTTTGGCTTTTTTTGATTTCTTTATATGCCGATTTTAAATCGGTGCCGCTCCCTGACAAAATCAAGCCTTTTTCATTTTCGGGCTGTATCACGTTTAACATAATCTCTATATCATTATCTGTTTTACCAACGGCTACCGATGTTACCAAAAAGCCGTTGTTTATTTCCTTGTAGCCCGAACAACCGCAAAGCAAGCCGACACAAACAAGGGATAATATTATTTTTTTCATTTTTTATCCCTTCTTCTTATAAGATTAAAGTTAAAGTCAGGTCGGGTTTTCATAAAATTCCAGCCGGCGCGTATAAAGCTATCCTTTAAATGCCAAAAATCAGGCTTTGCAAAAGATGTGGTATAGTCAACGCCAAACGATTTTATGCTAAACACCCTCAGCACAAAGAGCGACGATACTATAAAATATCCGTAAAGTCCAAACGCAGCACAGACAATAACATTTATAATTCGCAGATAAAAAACTGCCGCCGAAAGTCGCGGCACCATAAGACCCGCAATGGCACTGAAGGCTACCGCAATCAGCATTGGTGCGCTTATAATACCCGCCTCTACGGCGGCTTGTCCCACAACCAAGGCACCCACCACATTTAATGCGTGCCCTAAATTTTCAGGACTGCGAAGCCCTGCCTCTTTTAGTATTTCAAAGGCAAAAATAAGCGCCATGCACTCTGCCACGGTGGCAATCGGCACGCCCTCTCGAAGGCGAGATACCGTAAGTGCAAAATGCGTGGGCAAAAGCTCGAAATGATGTGTGGTAAGTGCCACAAAAACCCCCGGTACGCTGACCGATATAAAAAAACTAAGCCATCGAAGCGCACGCCCCAAAGACGCTACCCAAAAATTAATATAATAATCTTCATCTGACTGAAAATTTTCGGAAAATAAATAAGGCAAGGTAAGCACCGCCGGTGTGCCGTCTACTATCACAGCAATGCGACCTTCAAGCAGGCGTGCCGCCACAACATCGGGGCGCTCGGTCGAGCCGATGGTTTTAAGCACGCCTAAACGGCTGCCGCGTATGCTTTCGGCAATATAGTTGCTGTCAAGTATTCCGTCTATATCTATTTTTTTAAGTTGTTTTTTCAGATTGTTTACCGTTTTTGAGTCGGCAAGTGTACCAAGATAGCACACAAACACCTTTGTATCGGTGCGGCGGCCGATGTTTAGCATTTCTACACAAAGGTCGGGGGTGACAAGCTTGCGGCGAAGCAGCGATACATTGGTCATAGCCGACTCGGCAAAGCCTTCGCGAGGCCCTTGCAGTACACGCTCGCCCTCGGGCTCGCTGATTCCCCGTGTTTTCCAACCCTTTGTGTTAACAACAAGTGCCGTAGTGCTGTTTTGGGTAAGTATTACAGTATCGCCGTAAAGTATTGCACGCAGTATATCGCTTACCGTTTGCTTTTGACCGACATCGTCAGCAAACAAAATGTTTTTTTCAATATAGTCAGGGGTTATTTGGGCATCACTTGCAGCATTGCACTTTACTATCGACTGAACCACCGTTTCACCAATTTGGTGTGAATTTACCATGCCGTCCATATAAAACAGTACACATCGTATATTGCTGCCGCCTACATATACCTCTCGCACACGAAGAATTGCATCGCGACTTAAAATTCCCTTTAAAAGTGCAACATTTTTATCTAAATCCTTGCTTAAATAAACATTGCTGTAATCGGTTACACTGCCACTCATATAATCACCCTATTTTGTTTATCGGATTTATTATTGACGACAAAGGTGATTTTATGTGTTATTGTAAAATTAAGTGTTCGATTGCGCAAACTTTAAGTCGCTTCGTTATGAATACGCCTTCGGCTAATGAAGCATGCTTTTCGGCATATTAAGAAACGCTAACGCCGATTACAATAACACCGTACTTGACTGTTACATCAAGTGCGGTGTACTATTTTGTATTATGTGTAATACTATAAATCACTGTTTGAACATTTAGATTGATATTTATAAAAAATTATGATAAAATACACTTAAGAAATCATGGGAGGTTTTAATATGAGCGAAAAAACAATTGAAAAATCAATAAAAAACGCCTCCGCTTCTTTAAAAATTGAAGGTTATTCCATTGATGAACAAGCAAAAGCTTGGTGCCGCAAGCTGTTAAACGGTGAAATTACTATGCAAGAGTATATTGACCTTGCAAAACAAAAAGCCGGAGTTAGCGCATAATGGGCTATAGTATAAATTCTACGACAAGTGATTGCTACAATGGTACGACCTGCCTTATAAATAAGCTTGGAATTACCGACGAAAACACACTTGCGCAAATTGAAGCGGACATAACCTTTGCCAAAGCATCTCAACTAGAAGCAAATCCTATCAACGGGAATTTTGATTTTAACCATTATAAAGCAATTCACGAATATTTATTTTCCGACTTGTATGATTGGGCAGGAAAAATAAGAACTGTAAATATTTCAAAGAAAGGCACAGGCTTTGTTGATTGTTCAGAGATTGAAAAGATTGCAAATATGTGCTTTGGCCGACTGAAAAACGAAAACTATTTCAAAGAGCTTGAGTTTAATGATTTTATAGAAAGCATCGTTGATTTTTACTGCACAACAAATATGCTGCACCCATTTCGTGAAGGCAACGGCAGAACACAAAGAATTTTTATAATACAGCTTATAAGATATTGTGGTTACGACATTGATTTTTCCGAAATTGACCTTGATGAGCTTATGATAGCAACCATAAATTCAGCTAACGGTGTGACCGATATGTTAAAACAGATATTTAAAGAAAATATAAAGCAAGGAACGACATAAAATTGTTCCTTGCTTTTTTTGATTTATAAATTAAGCGAAGCGTTCCGCGATGTGCCTGGGGACACTTCATTTAATCAATTCTGTTCACCAATTAAAAAATCATACTGCTGCACTATGGTGTTCCAAGTAATAGGTCCCACCGTGCCGCTGGGGTCAAGGCCAAAGGCGTTTTGAAAGGCGATAACCGCAGCACGGGTTTGCTCGCCAAAATAACCCGTTACGGGTATTGTGGGTATATCATTATAATTTTTGCCTATTAGTGATAAATATGTCTGCAAATCTCTCACCGCTTGCCCTGACATACCCTCACTTAAAAAATAACCGGGGTACAGCTTGCCGCGATTACCCGAATAGCCTTCACGTAAATTTTCTACCGTTTCGGTATAAATTCTGTTCATAGTATTCCAGGTGTTTATGCCCACTATGCCCGTCACCGGCAGGCCGTAAAAGGCTTGAAAGGTGCGCACAGCCGCCGTGGTTTCTGCCCCGAAAATTCCGTTTAGCGGCACCATCATAAGTGCCGGATTAAAATAGGCAAGAATATTAAGGTAATACTGCACGGTTTTAACCCCAACACCCTGATTGCCCTCTTGCAGTCGATTTGAAAAGGGAACCTGCACTTCCGAGAGGGTAATACCCTCCCCCACCAAATCGGACAATTGTTTTACACCAACATAATACTGCTTAATTTTATACCAAGTGGATTTATCCACCTCACCCGTAGGCTGCAGGTCAAATATTTGCTGAAATTTGCGTACCGCATTTTCGGTATCAACACCAAAAACACCGTTTAGCTCGTCAATTTTGGGTATGGCGGGGTAATTGTCGGATATGCGGTTTAGTTGTGTTTGAATTATCTTGACATTATTACCCGCATCGCCTATCTTGAGCGGCACACCGGGGTAAGAGTTTTCAACATCGGCAACAGGGGCGTTTTCAACAATGCCGATATTCTCCCCGTAATAATTTTGAAGTATTTGATAGGGGGTAAATCCGTCATTGGCAAGCCCCACCGTGCCCCATTGAGATAACCCCGCACAGGTCGAGGTGGTGCCGTTGCAAAACTGTGTAAACAGCGGTTGCACCTCACCTTGCCGTACGACGTAATCATTAAAAATATCATCAACTATGAGGCTTATGTTTTCATATATTTCTCGGTCAGGCACAAAGGCTTGATCAACGGCGGTTGAGTTGGTAATATCAAAATTATAGCCACGTGAGGGGTACCATTCGGTATAAATGCGGTTTAAAGCATAGCTTATAATAGCGTAAATATTGGCACGCAGTGCCGCCTCGGGCCAAGTGGGATAAATCTCACTTGAAGCGACATTTTTTATATAGTCTACAAAGTTTACCGTAACATTCTCTGCCCCTTGCGACGGTGCGCCCAAATGCACCGTTATGTTTTGCGGAATTACGGGAAGCAAGGCTTCAGCCACCACAAATCCCCCCTTATAAATTATAGTTTGTGCCGCCCTCAATAATTTGCGGCTCGGTGTTTTTTCCTGCAACGGTGTTTTTTACCAAATCAATGCTTTGCATTGACACAACACCCGAAAAAATCGGCACATTCATAGCGACCTGCTCTATAAATCCGTCAGACCGCACCGAAACATTATAGCTTGAATAGGGCGTTTTATTGCTGCTTTCTTGCTGTGATTCGGCACGGGGAGGCGCTGAAAACGCAAAAGTTTTGCTCTTGCCGCTTTGGTCTGTGGTGTCTATCTCAACAATCTGCATATTGTCACGCGTACCCGTAAAGACCGTCACTAACGCACCCTCTACAGGGTAAAGCCCACGAAGTGTTGTCACGTTTACAAGCAGTCCGCCGCTGCCGTCTAAAACCTCAGGAGGCATCTCGGCAGGTGCCACGGTGGGCACAGCCTTGGTTTGCGGTTGTTGTACCGCTTCTTGCTTGCTTCCCTTTTCTCTATACAGCTTAAGCAGCTCATCGGCATAATCCTGCGCAGTTTTTTTCACAATAACATCACCCTTTAAAAAAGTTGTATTATTATATTTTATGATATACACAGTATAAATATAATAAAAAACCGAGCCTTTTGTTAAGACTCGGTTTAAAATTTAATTTATTATAACAAATACCGCACGGCAGACACCATACCAAACATCTGCTTTAAATAATCGCCGGTGCTGATTCCCATTGACATAGGTTTAATGAACAACAAATAAATTATTGCCAAGCTCATTAACAAAATCAGCACTATTAAAACTATGATTGTAATGCCAAACGAACGAGAATTCTTTTCATATTCATCGTCATAATCATCATAATCGGGATCTGCAAGATACATATTATCGCTTTCGGAGGGGGTGTATGGGTTTTTGTAACGCTCTTCAATCTCTTCAGGTGTTTCAACCTCGGTATACATTTTATAAATATCATCAAGCATAAGCTCGTGTTCGGGTTGAATTTCTGCCTGAGGTTCTTCAGGTGAATCCATTACAAAGTCAATATTATGCTCTTGTGTTGAGGGTGCAGGGGTATCAAACATATCCTCACTGAGTTCAAGTTCATAGTTTTCATCAGGCTCTGTTAGATATCCTTCGTCCGCTAAAGCAACCTCGGGCAGGGGTTCTGAAACGGTTGGTTCCTGTACAGTAGGAACATCCGCAAAAATCTTTTTGGTTGGTATGTAGCTTATTTCCTCCATATAAGGATGAATAAGTGTTTGCATTATGGATTTTCTAAATGCTTTATTTTCGGTAAGCAAAATCATAGTTTGGGGTCCGCTTTCTATTATACAACCGCCAAAATAACCGTCGGGTGTAACAAGCGGTGTTGAACCCTTTATAATCTTTATTTCATCGTCGCCGTTTATACCGTAAGTTTTATTGTCACAAACGGTTGTGCCGCAGCCGATTGCCGCACCTACAAGTTTTATGATACTATCCGTGCCAAATAACGGACCGCATCCTATTATCACACGGCTTCGCTCTACACCGCGAGCCAATGCTTTAATAAAACCTTTAGCATCGGTTGTTTTGTCGTTTAATAATCTCATTCGACAACAACCGCCAAGATTAAACTCCATTTCAAAATCTGATGCCATTCTATGATAAATTAAATCTACCCTTAAATTTTCTGCCATTTTCATTCCCTCTCTAAACGATTATTAATAAGGATATTTAAGTCCTTTTGTGTCATACCATATTTTCGGATATTTAATATCCGAATTAACCACTGCCGACGATGTGTCAATTTCGTCCACTTTATCATTGTCGATTTTTTTAGCCATAACTATAAATCTTGCACCTTCAAAATCGTCAGCCGTAGTAACAAGTGTTAAAAAATCATCCTTATAATCTGCTTCGATGTTTGCAGTTATAAGACTTCTGTGGCAAGCCTCGTTATACCATTTTTTAAAATGCTCTTCATTTGCAAAAAAACTTTTTGACGGACTAAATACGCCCTTATCATCCTTAACGTTTGAAATAAGCATAACCGAAAAGATAATATAATTTTCGCTTTCTTTGCCATAGTAAAGTTCAATTATCGGATTTTTTTTATAAAAATTGATATTGCGGTATTTTTTTAAAGAACCAAACATTGAGCCGTCACGCATATTATTGCCGTAAATTACAATGTTTTGGTCGTCCTTACGGTTAAATTTATCATTATGCGATAAAAACAGCGCACCGTAACGACTTTTTTGATTGTTTTGGTTATGATTTGTATAATAAATATTATCGTCGCTTTGACAAACCGCATTATTAACATCAGTGCCCGAAATTTTAAGCCAACCTTTTATATCGTTGTTTTGATTTGCCAACGTTTCAAGCGCATCTTCACTGCCGTTAAACTTAAACAACCTCGCCGATTCGTCCAGCACATTTTGATTCATTTTACCTTCAACAAAAAATGCCGCTATTAAACTTGACGACGCCACCAAAACCACCAAAAACAAGGCTATCAACACCTTAAACGGCCACGCCATTTTGTATTTTTTTGCTTTTGGAGTGCGTGTTGATTTTGTGTGGTTTTCTCTTAATGATTCTAAAAAAGATTTTGAATGTTTACCTGCCATATTTATCCTGCTTTAATTTTATTCTACTTCAATATATGAATATTCAATACCTGCTATAGCACGCTCAATAAGCGGCTCAATATCAAGATTTTTTTCAGCCTCGGCACACTGCCCTTTTTTAGGCTTTGTATGCGGATGCTTTGGTGTAAACACCGTACAACAATCCTCATAAGGCAAAATTGAGGTTTCAAAAGCATCTATTTTTTTGGATATTGCTATTATTTCTTCCTTATCCATACCTATTAGCGGGCGAAATACCGGCATATCGCACACCTCGTCGGTAGAGGCGATTGCGGGCAAGGTTTGACTTGCAACCTGACCTAAGCTTTCACCTGTTATAAGTGCTTCGCATCCGTCGGTTTCGCTAACACGACAGGCTATGCGCATCATCATACGTCGCATTATAAGGGTGAAAAAATCTTCGGGACAGCATTTGCCTATTTCCTCTTGGATTTCGGTAAAGGGCACTACCGCCAGCTTTATAACACCGCTGTAGCGGGCTACCTTACCAAGCAAGTCGCGCACCTTTTGCTCGGCACGAATACTTGTATATGGGGGTGAGGCAAAGTGAATGGCATTAAGCACAAGACCGCGCTTTGCCATTGTGTATGCGGCAACCGGGCTGTCAATACCACCCGAAATTAACACCTGTGCACGACCTGCGGTGCCTACCGGCAGACCGCCCGCACCCTTGATTTGACCCGCCCTTATATATGCAGCCGTGTCACGCACCTCTACAGTGATTATCTCATCAGGATTGTGAACATCAACACGCAAATGCGGATATGCACGAAGAAGCGCAGCACCGACCTCTCGGCAAATTTCGGGCGATTTTAGCGGAAATGCCTTATCTGCACGCTTGGCTTCAACCTTAAAGGTTTTAATGCCGCACATAGTATCCCTTAAATATTCGGGTGCTTTGCTTAAAATATCCTCTATCGTTTTTTCACAAACGCAAGCACGACTAAATGCCGCTATGCCAAATATACGGCCCATACGGTCAAGTGCCTCGTCAAAATCAAATTCGTCCTCACGGGGTATTATATATATGGTAGACTGTGCACGCTCAACCGTAAGCTTGCCAAGACTTTTCAGACGACGGCGAATTGTCGCCACCATTTTATCCTCAAAGCTGCGACGGTTAAGCCCTTTTAGCGATAGCTCGCCGTCTTTTATAAGTATAATTTCTTTCATTAATTTGCCCTTCTTAATTTTTGTGTTGCCGAACATATCGCACCCTTTAATGCATCAATGTCGTCTTTTGTGTTAAAGCGCGAAAAGCTTATACGCAAAGCGCTGTCTACCGCCTTTTGCGAATAGCCCATTTCCCGCAGCACATAACTGCCCTCGCCTTTAGCACAGGCACTGCCGCTTGACACATAAACACCCTGTGCTTCAAGAAAATGAAGCATTGTTTCAGAACGATAACCCTCTACCGAAATGTTAAGTATATAAGGCAGAGCAGTTTGGGGTGAATTAATTTTTACAAGACCTGTATCAAGCAAGCTGTTTTTTGCATAATCCCAAAGCAGATTTTGTTCTTCAAGATTTTTATTTATATTACCTATACTGTCAACTGCGCCCTTTAAACCGTATATAAGCGGTACCGACTCGGTACCCGAACGCAGATTTTTTTCTTGACCGCCGCCGGTAAGCAAAGACTTTACGGTGACACCTTTTTTTATATAAAGCGCACCCACACCTTTTGGCCCGTGTATTTTATGAGCGCTTAAAGAAAACAAATCAACACCAAGCGCACTTAAATTTATCGGCATCTTACCAAATGCTTGAACGCCGTCACAATGAAGCAGCGCCGGTGCACCGGCAGACTTTATAGCCTCACTTGCCGCCTTTACGGGTTGAATTGCGCCCGTTTCGTTATTTACAAGCATAATGCTTACAAGTATTGTCTTTTGGTTTATTGCCGATTTTATATCGGATTCACTAACACAGCCGTCGGCTTGCGGTTTAAGATATACAACCTCAAATCCTTCATTTTCAAGCCGTCTTACCGTCTCTAAAACCGAGGGGTGCTCTATAGCCGTGGTAACAATTCGGTTGCCGCGCTTTTTTCGTGCATATACTGCACCTAAAATTGCGGTATTGTTGCTTTCGGTACCGCCCGATGTAAAATAAATTTCATCCTCACGGCAACGAAGCACATTTGCCACGGCTTTTCTTGTATCGTCTACAAGCATTTGCGCATGAAACCCCAAATCGTAAAGACTTGACGGATTAGCCCAACTGTCATTTAACGCAAGATTGATATTTTTTATTGCTTTTTCACAAGGTTTTGTTGTTGCACTATTGTCTAAATAAATCAATTTTTTCAAGCAAACTTTCGCCCCAAATTTATTATGCATATTATATATTCTATATCATTATACAGTATATTGACGAAATTAACAATACTAAATGTGCGAATTTTTTATAAAAAATTTTTATGTAAACCCTTGCAATAGCTGCCGCAAAATATTATAATGTTTTATAAGAATTTATTTGGGGGATTTTTTTATGTTTAAAAGAATTTTATCACTACTTTTTTGCCTGTGCTTAATATTTGCAGCAGGCTGCCAAAACACCACCGTGTACGATGACCTTTCTGATTATGAAAGCGATGTATCAATAGCAGATGCACCTGTATTGGCTGTTAATCCGCTTACCGGTGTAGCAGACCTTTCTGATGCATCGGTTGCCAACCGTCGTCCCGTTGCCATTATGGTAAACAATGTCGGCGTTGCACAAAAGGTACAAACCGGTCTTTCAAAGGCTGACATAATATACGAAACCGAGGTTGAGGGCGGCATCACCCGTCTTATGGCAGTTTACCAAGATATTACCGGTCTTGATAAAATCGGCACCGTGCGTTCAGCCCGTTATCCTTATGTTGATTTAGCACTTGGTCACAATGCAATTTATATTCATTGCGGTCAAGACCCAACCTATTGCGCACCACATCTTAAGGACATTAATCACCTAAGCATTGATACCAAATCAAAGGGTGCTCAAAGAATTGCAAACGGACTGCCAAGCGAACACACTCTTTATGCTGTTGCCGGCGATTTATGGGAAAATATCAGCGCTACATTTGATGTAAACAATACCAATCCCACTCCTTGGGCAAGCTTCAGCACCGACCCCGTAACACTTGACGGCGGTGCCGCAACAACCATAAATGTTGATTTTCCGCAAAAAGACACCAACTTTACATACGATGCTACAACCGGTCTTTATACCCGTCTTTCTGACGGCAATCAGCTTACCGACTACTACACACAAGAAACAACTACCGTTAAAAACGTATTTGTTCTTATGACCTCTATAACAAATTATCCCGACGGCAAACACCGCAAGGTTGAGCTTTCAGGCGGTGATGGTTTCTATTTTACAAACGGTACCGCAAAGGCTATCAAATGGTCTAAGGGCGGCGCTAACGCTCCTATCAAATTTACCGACACAAACGGTGCCGAGCTTCAAATAAGTGCAGGCAATTCTTGGGTATGTATTCCTAACAGTGCGACCAGCAACACCACATTTCAATAAAGGATAACTTTTATGATACAATCCGAAATTAAAAAACTTATTTGTTACGGACTTGAGCGCAACCTTTTTACCAAGCGTGATGAATTATATATCACCAACGCTTTAATATCCGCTTTGGGTCTTGACGAGTTTGACTGTGAAGAAGCTTATGCAAATGTTGATTTAGAGTCCACGCTGTCTGCTATCCTTGATTATGCCGTGCAAAAAGGCATTATTGAAGACAATATTACCGAGCGTGACCTTTTTGACACCAAGCTTATGGGGCTTATGATGCCACGGCCTTCTGAGGTTGAAGCAAGGTTTTTTGAACTTTATAAAGTATCACCCGAGACCGCTACCGACTACTATCACAATCTGTCAAGAGATAGCGACTATATCCGCACCTACCGTATCGCCAAGGATGTAAAATGGGTATCACCTACTGAATACGGCGACCTTGACATTACAATAAACCTTTCCAAACCGGAAAAAAGCCTTAAAGAAATTATGGCAGCCAAAAACGCACCGCAATCGGGTTATCCGAAATGCCTGCTTTGCAAAGAGTGCGAGGGTTATGCCGGCAGACTTAATTTCCCCGCAAGGCAAAACCACCGTCTTATCCCCGTACGTCTTACCGACGAAGATTGGTTTATGCAGTATTCACCCTATGTTTATTATAATGAGCATTGTATACTGCTTAACGGCAATCACACACCTATGCTTGTTAATCGCAAAGCATTTACTAAATTGTTTGATTTTGTAAAGATGTTCCCGCATTATTTTATCGGCTCTAATGCAGGTTTACCCATAGTTGGCGGTTCAATTTTAAGCCACGACCATTTTCAAGGCGGTCGTTACACCTTTGCTATGGAAAAGGCACCTATTGAAAAAGATATAGTGTTTAAAGGCTTTGAGGATGTTAAAGCAGGTCTTGTAAAATGGCCAATGTCGGTTATCCGTCTTAGTGCCGACAGCGCCGAGCGTGTTATTGACTGTGCCGATAAAATCTTTACCGCATGGCAGGGCTACACCGATGAAAGCGTATTTATATTTGCCGAAACCGACGGTGAGCCACACAACGCCGCAACACCCATTGCACGTATGCGTGACGGTAAGTATGAAATGGATTTGGTGCTTCGCAACAATATCACCACCGAAGAGCATCCTTTGGGTGTTTATCACCCCCACGCACAGTGGCACCATATAAAGAAAGAAAACATCGGTCTTATCGAGGTTATGGGTCTTGCCGTGCTGCCTGCCCGTCTTAAAGACGAAATGGCAACACTATCAAAGGCTATGCTTGAAGGCAGCGATATTCGTGCTATTGAAAGCATTGAAAAGCATGCCGATTGGGCTGATGAAATTAAGGCAAAATATGACGACATAAATGAAGGCAATATTGACAAAATACTAAAAGACGAAATTGCCATAGTATTTGGTCACGTGCTTGAAGACGCCGGCGTCTATAAACGTGATAGCCAAGGTCAAGCCGCATTTATGAAGTTTATAAATTATGTAAACGAAGTGTAAAGCCATAGGGCGATATTTCACTAAAAATCTCTGCATTTAAATTTAATGCAGAGATTTTTAATTGCAAAATACATGTTCGCCTATGGTTGTAATTACCGGTCGTGAAAATATCCACTTGCTGGTGGCTTTTTTCGGATTATAATAATAGATTGCGCCGCCTGACGGGTCAATGCCGTTTAGTGCATCGCGTGCTGCGCGATATGCGCTGTCGGCAATTTTTTCATAAAACTGTCCGTCATAAAGGCAAGAAAACGCCCCGTTTTGATACACCACGCCCGACACCGTATCGGGAAAAGACGGGTGCTCTACGCGGTTTAGCACTACTGCCCCCACTGCCACCTGACCTAAGTAGCTCTCACCTCGTGCTTCGGCGGATATTATACGTGCAAGCAGCTCATAGTCGGCAGATACAAATGACTGTGAGCCGCCAAGCCCCATAGCCTCTAACGTTTTTTTACCCACTATACCGTCTGCCGCAAGACCGTTCTTTTTTTGAAAAGCTATAACCGCATTCTTGGTCGCTGTACCGTATATACCGTCAACACTGCCGCTATAATATCCCCACTCTTTAAGCACCGATTGAATATCACTAACCTCTTTGCCGGTAGACCCCATTTTTGATAAAGCACCCGCCGTTATACAAAGCATACAAAAAATCAAAAAAGCTATTATAAAAACTTTTAAAGGCTTATTTTGCATAAAATCCCTCCCAAAAACAGTGTTTCCAAATTTTATCAAAATATGTTTTTTATTATTCGTGACAAAAAAAGATTTTTTATTCGCCCCGTCTTTGACAAAATGTTTGCATCTTTGTCTATATAATAAATTTGAGAGTTTGTCCCCATATTTATTATGTAAGGAGCGATGTTAAAAAATGAGGGATTTGGTTAAAACAACACAAGACAGGGAAATTTCAAGCAATGGTGGATTTGTGTCGGCGTTGGGATTACATATATTAACGGCTGTTTTGGGATTTATTTCGGCAAGAGCTGTAATATTTGAAACCCTTATGCCGTTTGGTTTAGTATTTGTCGGCGGCTGTAATACAGTTTTTTTGCCGGGCGTTGCTGTAGGAGCATTTATCGGTTATTTCATTCCTGCAACCGGCAGCGGCGGGTTTAGATATATGTCGGCATTGCTTGCAATAATTGCTTTGCGATTATTGCTTTCAAACTATAAAAAATTATCTGAAAACCCTATTTTTTTAAGTGTCATAACCCTAATCGCAAATCTATCAACCGGAATTATAAGCTATAGCGGCATCACACTTGACCTGCTAAAGCTTTCCTCAGAAAGCATTATTATTTTAGGCGGTGTGTTTGTTGTAAGACGTGCTTTTACTGCCGTTTTGCATAAAAAAGCCGGTTTTTCGGTAGAGGAGCTTGCCTGTATGTTGGGCAGTGCCACAATTATAATAATCGGAATATCAAAATTTTACATATTAGGTATATCGGTAGGTCGCACATTTGCCGTGTTTTTAATACTTATTGCAACAAAGTACGGAGGCACCAGCGTCGGCAGTATATGCGGTATAGCAATGACCTTTGCTTCGGCTGTTACCCGTTCTTTTGAAGGCGGTTTTGGTATATATGCCGTTTTAGGTCTCGCGGCGGGAGTTTTTGGCAGTCTTAGCAAATATGCACAGGCTCTCTCTGCCATAGCTTCGGGTATAATCGGACTTGCTTTTATGGAATTTAAGGTTGGTTCCGGCGTTTTTTTAACCGAAATTTTTATAGCTGCCTTGTTTTTTATTCTGATTCCCAGATCGTTTGGCATTGGTGTCAGCAAAATTTTTTACCGTCAACCTCTGCTTAGACGCGACAGCGCCTTGGGGCGTGCGCTTAATATGAGATTAAATCTTGCCTCTAATGCTCTGCTGGATGTTTCAAGCACTGTAGCACAGGTATCAGAAGAGCTTGGCAAAATTAATGCTCCTGATTTTAAAAATGTTATTTCTCATATCGAACAGGACGCCTGTGCGGGGTGCAAGCTACGTATGCATTGTTGGGAATCCAAAAACGCTTCCACAATAGAGTCAATTATGTGTATGATAAATATCATCAAGGGTGCCGACACATCACAAAATGAGCAAGCACTGTCCGAGTTTCGCGGTATGTGTTTACGGGTCAAAAAGATGGAGGACACGGTAAAAAACCGATATTCGCAGTATGCATCGCTTATTGCCGCCGAAAACCGCATAGAAGAGGTGCGTCAGGTAGTAAGTGAGCAATTTGAAGGCATATCAAATATGTTAAGCGAGCTGGCGATGGATTTTTATAACGAAGAACAGTTTGATTTGCACGCCGCCGAGGCTGTGACGCAAGCATTAAATGACCTTGGCATTCACACTTTAGAGGCTACTGCCAAAATCGATAAATTTGGTCGTATGTCTATAGAAAGCAAAATTAAACTTAATGATGATTTGATTTTAAACCGTTTGCAAATTATGAAAATGCTATCTCTTGCTTGTGAACGCGATTTTGATGTGCCCAACATTTCAAAAACGGGCGATACCGCCATAATTACCGTAAACGAACACGCCAAGCTTAGGGTAGATATGGGTATAGAACAAAGCTGTGCCGTAGCGGGTAGCATTTGCGGCGATTCATATAAATTTTTTAACGACGGCAAGGGTCATTTTGTTATGGTGTTGAGTGACGGTATGGGTACGGGAGGTCGTGCCGCCGTTGACGGAGCCATGGCATCGGGGCTTATGTCGCGACTGATAAAAGCCGGATTTGGCTACAATTGCTCACTTAAAATTCTTAATTCATCTATGCTTTTTAAATCAAGCGACGAATCACTTGCCACTATGGATATTGCAAGCATTGACCTTTTTACAGGCAACACCGAGCTTTACAAGGCAGGTGCTGCACCAACCCTTGTTCGCCGAAGCGGTCGTTCGGGTCGAGCCGAAAGTCACAGTCTGCCCATCGGTATCTTAAATGATGTGTCGTTTGACCGCGCCGGTATTAAACTGCGACAGGGTGATATACTTTTGCTTATATCAGACGGAGTAACCTTTGACGGCACCGAATGGATACGTAATGAATTAGAGCAATGGCGAGACGGCAGTGCCCAAGACCTTGCCGAGCATATATGCGGGTGTGCACGCAGACGATGTATTATAGGCAGACCCGATGATATAACCGTTATGGCAGCAATAATAGAAAAATCCGCCTAACAGTTAATATTTGCTATTATTTTGTTGACAAAACACCTCTTGCTGTGGTAATTTATTAACATATAAATTCCACAGATTTGAGGTGTTTTTATGTCTAAATCTTCCGATAAAAAGCAACACTTTTTTGAAGATGAAATAATAAAAGCCGAAGACCGCTTTATTGAAGCCTATATGGCAGAAAAACCTGATAAAATACGTGCACTCAGGCTTCTTTTTAAGCTTTATAAAGGCCATTATTTTAGGTTGTTTTTAGGGTCCTTTATTTATATAATCAAGGATTGTCCTACATGGATATTGCCGCTGCTTACAGCCGATGTTATAAACCTTGTCACAAATCCGCCCGACAATGTTTTATGGCGTTTGGGCATAGATGCCGTTATAGCCTTTGTTATTTTGATGCTTAACATTCCCTTTCACACGCTGTATGTAAAGATATTGTCAAAAGCAAACCGAAATGTAGAGGCGGGTCTTAGGGGTGCTATGGTGCGAAAGCTACAGCAGCTTTCCATCAGCTTTCACAAGGATACTCAATCGGGTAAAATTCAGTCAAAGGTTATGCGTGATGTTGAGGTTATAACCGAGTTGGCGTCACACATTATGCGAACAATACTTGGCACCATTTTCAATATGTGCATAACACTTGCGGTCATAATATCAAACAATTTTATCGTTTTTCTTATGTTTTTAGCACTCATTCCTGCAACGGTTATTTTGCAAAAAGCGTTTAGAAACAAAATGCGTTCAGAGATTAAAAACTTTCGTACCGAACTTGAAAGCACCTCTGCCGCCGTTTACGATATGGAGGAGCTTATCCCCGTAACACGTGCACATTCACTTGAAAACGCCGAGGTTAAAAAGCTGACCGGCAACATAACAAAAATTGCCGAAAGCGGCTATAAAACCGACTCTACCTTTAGCTTTTTTGGTGCTATTTGTTGGGCGATGGTAACGCTCTTTCAGGTGGTGTGTCTTATTGTCACGGCGATTATGGCGTATAAAAAGATTATAACCGTTGGTGAAGTGGCACTTTATCAAACCTATTTTACATCGCTTTCAGCGAATGTTATGAGTATCATCAATCTGCTGCCCTCTATCACACGCGGCACCGATTCCATACGCTCTATAGGTGAAATTTTATCAGCATACGATATTGAAAAAAATCACGGCAAGCCAAAGCTGCCCGCTCTTCACGGCAAATATGAATTTAAAAACATCGTCTTTAACTACGACCGCGAAACCCACGTGCTAAACGGTCTTGACCTTACGGTAAACCAAGGCGAAACGGTGGCACTTGTCGGCGAATCAGGTAGCGGTAAAAGCACAATCATAAATCTTGTTGTAGGCTTTAACCTAGCCGAAAGCGGTGAACTTCTTGTAGACGGCAAGAACATAAAGGATTTTGACCTGCGCTCTTATCGTAAAAACATTTCGGTAGTGCCGCAAAACGCCATACTGTTTTCCGGCTCTGTTCGTGAAAATATTACATACGGTGCCGATTACACAGACGAGCAAATCGCCGCGGCAGTACACGCAGCACAGCTTGATGATGTGGTCGCAAATCTGCCACACGGTCTTGACACCAGCGTAGGTGAACACGGCGCCAAACTTTCGGGCGGACAAAGGCAACGCATTACCATAGCACGTGCTATTATACGAAACCCACAGGTTATAATTTTTGACGAGGCAACCAGCGCACTTGACAGCGTTACCGAGCGCGAAATTCAAGCCGCAATTGACAATCTTACCCGAGAACGGTCAACATTTATTGTGGCACATCGCCTGTCTACCATTAAAAACGCCGATAAAATCGCTGTTATCAAGGACGGTAAATGTGTAGAAGTAGGCACCTATGATGAGTTAATAGCCAAAAAAGGCGAATTTTACGCTTTTAAAGAAATACAGTCATAAACAGCAAAAAATCCTCGATGAAAATCGAGGATTTTTTACATATTTTTTATAAAGCTTATTATCTTATCTGCTATCACACGGTAGCCGTTATCGTTAGGGTGCAAGCCGTCTGCAAAATATTTTTGATTTACGGCATCTACCACCGGATTAATACCCGAATTTGCATACAAATCTAAAACCGGTAGTGAATAATACTCTGCCACCTCACGTATGGCATCAACAAAGGGTTTTAATGTATGGGTATACTCTCTGCCATAAGCATCGGTGCGAACAACCTGCTCGTCACGTCGGTGAAGCGGTGTTATAATTACTATTTTAGAATTTACGTATTTTGTTAAAAGACCGGTGTAAAGGCTGTGCAACGCACCGTAAAAGGTATCGGGTGTGCGGTCGGCAAAATCACCTATCGGTGCATCACCGTGACCGTAATCGTTTGTGCCGCCAAAAACAAAAACCACGTCTGCTTGCGTGTCCATCTTATCAAGGCGAGAGTTAAAATCATTATAATCGTGATCTTCTTTTTTGTCTTTTTGAATTGCGATTCGTGTACCGCCAATGCCATAATTTTGGCATATTGCACCCTCACGCGCAATAAGATTTACATAATTGTTATCAAGGGTGCTTGCCCCCGCACCATAGGTAATACTATCACCCAAAAAATTGATTTTTAAACCCTTAATTTCCATAAAATCACCTATCTAAAATATTGATTATACCAAACAAGAAAGGTGTAAACCGTCCATATTTTTCGGCTGTTATCTACCTTGCCAAGCTTGTGCTTATCAAGCAACGCTAAAAGCTTTGTTGTGTCAAAATATTTTTCGGCTGTGTCGCTCATAAAGCTTTCTTTAACCATATTGTAATACCTGTCTTGACGCAACCATTCACGTATCGGCACAGGAAAACCCAGCTTGTCCTTTTGTGCTGTAAGGGGTGGCAGCGTTTTTTGTGCCGCCTCACGCAGTGCCAATTTTGTTGTAGCGGTATTTACACGGCAATCAAGTGGCAAGACTTCTGCCAATGCCATAACTTTTTTGTCTAAAAACGGCACACGTAGCTCAAGTGAATTTGCCATACTTGTTTTATCTGCCTTAAGCAGTATATCGCCCATAAGCCACATATTTATATCAAGATACTGCATTTTTGTGACATCGTCGCTACCTGCGACCTCATCATAAAATTTATCACACAGCACCTTTGGTTTTGGTGCCGATTTTGCAATCTCGCTTTTTAAAATGCCGTCACGTTCTTTTTTAGAAAAGATGCTTGCATTACCAATAAAACGCTCTTCAATTGTTTTTCCACGACGCACAAGATAATTTATACCGTGTTTTTGCGGCAGATGCTCACAAAGCTTTGAAATTATCCGTCTGATACCAAAGGGTAGCTTATCATAAAGGGTAAGGGTCAGTGGCTCTTGATAAATTCTATATCCGCCAAAAAGCTCGTCTGCGCCCTCGCCCGACATAACAACCTTAACATACTTGCCGGCAAGCTCACTTACAAAATAAAGCGCAATTGCCGCAGGGTCAGCAAGCGGCTCATCCATATGATATTGTATTTTAGGAAATGTGCCCCAATATTCCTCAGGTGTTATAACCTTTGAAATGTTTTCTACCCCTATAGTATCGGCAAATTTCTTTGCAAAAGCTATTTCATTATAACGGTCGCCGTCGTCACTTGCAAAACCCACGGTAAAGGTTTTATCCACATGGGCTGCTTCGGCAATATAGCTTGAGTCTATACCGCTTGACAAAAACGCCCCGACCTCTACATCGGCAATCTTATGAGCCTCTACCGATTCACGAACGGCGGCATCCACCTCGTCTGCATAAAAGCTTAACACTCCCGGTTCTTCCTTAAATTCGGGTCTAAAATATCTTGTTTTGGTCAAAACGCCATCTTTAAAGGTAAAATAATGTGCCGGCGGCAGCTTAAATACGCCTTTAAAAAAGGTTTCCTCGGTGGGTGAATATTGAAAGGATAAATAATGCGCCAATGCCTGTTCGTTTAATTGCTTATTAAATTCGGGGTGGTGCAAAAAAGCCTTAATTTCAGAGCCGAATATAAAGCTGTTTTCGGTCAAGGTGTAATAAAATGGCTTTATACCAAACATATCACGTGCACCAAAAATTGTGCCGTCTAATCGGTTAAAAATGGCAAAGGCAAACATTCCGCGAAGTCGAGATAGCAAGGACTCGCCCCACTGCTCAAAACCGTGAAGTATTACCTCACTGTCAGCATTGGTATTAAAGGTGTGCCCCTCGCTTAAAAGCTCGTCGCGCAGGTCCTTGTAATTATAAATTTCACCGTTAAATACCATCACCAATGTTTTGTCCTCGTTAAACATCGGTTGGTCGCCACCGGCAAGGTCAATTATACTAAGACGACGAAATCCAAGCGCAATATCACCGTTAACATATCCCCCGCTTGAATCGGGACCTCTATGCGCTATAGCGTTTGCCATAGCCTGCAGCACCGTGCCGTCATCCTTTATATAATTTGTAAAACCTACAAATCCACACATAAATAATTTCTCCTTTAGTAAATTTTATCTATTTTAAACTTGGTAAAGCAACCTGCTAAAAATCCGCAAATTGCGCCACAAACAGCACCCAGCAATATAAGTATCGGCAAATAATATATTATGCCTACCCCAATAAAAAAGGCTGCCGCTATAAGCTGAAATATATTATGCACCGTGCCGCTTGCAATGCTTATGCCCACACAGCTTACATTTTTTGTTTTGCTGATAAGACAGGCTGCTGCCGTAGAAGCAACACCGCCGCTAAGCGAAAACAAAAATGACATAGGCGAACCAAAAAGCAAGGACGATAAACAAATACGTGTAATATTTACCGCCCACGCGCCCTTTTTATCCCCACGGTATATAAGCATAAGGGCTATAGCGTTTGAAACGCCTATCTTAACACCCGGAATAACCGGCACTATAAACAGATTTTCTAAATAACCGGCTATTAAACATACCGCCACAAACAATGCATATTGGGTTAATTGCTTAATACTTATTTTATTTCTACCGTTACCTTGTTTGGCAAACATACTATGCTTTCACCCTTTTTTTCTATTTTGCCGCTACCCACACAAATTTGGTTTTTGCAATCCGAATGGCTCATATAAACCTTACCGTTTTTAATTGTTATGGTGTTGTGTTCGGTTTTAACGGTGTTATTAATAACAATACCGTCGTCATAGATAATTTTATTATCTTGCTTTATTACAACACGATTGCCCTGTTTTGAAAAAGAAACAAGCAACACTATTGAAGCCACAAAAGCAAGTGCAACTGACACGATTATAACAATATCACCTTTTTTCAAAACATCACCACCAAATTTATAATTATATCTATTTTAACATATCTTTACAAAAAAGTGAAGAAGTTGTATAATATTCTTTATGAAAAAGATTTTTGTAACACTTTCAGCACTTGTCATATGTTTGTCGTGTGGTTGCACCGAAACGTATGAAAATAGCGATACACAGTTTTTGTTTGATACTGTGGTAACCCTTACCGCCGACTGCGACGATAAAACGTTGGAGTCAGCCTTTTCGCTATGCCGAAATTACGAATATTTGCTTAGCCGCAATATAAAGGACAGCGATGTTTATAAAATCAACCATGCATCAGGCGAGTGCAGGGTGTCAGATGATACAGCAAAAATATTAAAAAAAGCCATTTATTACGGTGATTTATCAAACGGCAAATTTGATATAACCATATATCCCGTAAGCTCGCTTTGGGACTTTTCAAGCGATATTGTACCATCTCGCAACGAAATCGCCGAAGCGCTTAAAAATGTCGATTATCAGAGCATTGCCCTTGACGGCAATACCGTTAACGCTGCAGGCAGACAGATCGACCTTGGCGGAATTGCCAAAGGCTATATTGCCGACCGTGTTTTAGAGCATTTTAAGCAAAACAATGTAAATAGCGGTATTATTGATTTAGGCGGCAATCTTATAGTTTGGGGCAATCAAGACTATACCTTAGGTGTTAAAAAGCCCTTTAGCGAGGGTGAAATTATTGCCACGGTAGGTCTTAAAAACAAATCGGTTGTGACATCGGGTGTGTATGAGCGATATATAAAACAAGACGGCAAGCTTTATCACCACATCTTAGACCCAAAAACCGGTTATGCCTGTGACACCGATTTATATTCGGCAACCATAATAGGCGACAGTTCTATAGACTGTGATGCACTATCTACGATATGTATGCTTTTAGGTCTTGACGGCGCCAAAACACTTATCGAAAACACAAAAAACACCGAGGCAATTTTTGTTGATGATGAAAACAATCTCCATTACACCGACGGTTTGACAAAACAAGACGGTATTTTTGTGTTAAAATAATTTTTTATACTTTATTTATTGACAATTATATTATATAATAAGTTAAATACACTTTTTTATACAAGAGGTAAATTATGGGACTACTTACAGCCATTTTTGGCAACTATAGCGAAAAAGAAATAAAGCGCATTCGTCCAATCCTGGATAAAGTATTATCTTATGAGGACGAATACCGCAAGCTAACCGACCAAGAACTGCGCAACAAAACAGATGAATTTAAAGAGCGACTTGGGCTTACCGAAACACTTGACGACATTCTGCCCGAAGCATTTGCCGTTTGCCGAGAAGCCGGCGACCGAGTTCTCGGTATGCGCCACTTCCCCGTGCAAATTTTGGGTGGTATAATACTGCACCAAGGCCGTATCAGCGAAATGAAGACCGGCGAAGGCAAAACCTTGGTTGCCACATTGCCGGCATACCTTAATGCGCTTACCGGCAAGGGTGTTCATATAGTTACCGTCAACGACTATCTTGCAAAGCGTGATAGCGAGTGGATGGGCAAGCTGTACCGATTTTTAGGTCTTTCGGTAGGTCTTATCATTCACGGTATGACCCACGACGACAAAAAGGCTTCTTATGATGCCGATATAACCTATTGCACCAACAATGAGCTGGGCTTTGATTACCTGCGCGATAATATGGTGACCTATAAAGAGCAAAAGGTGCAACGTGAGCATAATTTTGCCATTGTTGACGAGGTTGACTCTATCCTTATTGATGAAGCACGTACTCCGCTTATTATTTCGGGTCAAGGTAGCAAATCAACCGACCTTTACACCAAAGCCAACTCCTTTGCACGCACCCTTAAAATGGTCAAGGTTAAGGAAATGGATGACAAGGCGAGCGATGAGGTTGCCGACTATAACGGTGATTATGTCGTTGACGAAAAGGCAAACACCGCAATACTTACCCCCGACGGTGTAAAAAAGGCAGAGCAATATTTTGCCATTGAAAACCTTAATGACAGCGAAAATATAGAGGTTGCCCACCACATAAATCAAGCCATTCGCGCACACGGTATAATGAAGCGTGATGTTGACTATGTTGTAAAAGACGGCGAGGTTATAATCGTTGACGAATTTACAGGACGCCTTATGTACGGCAGACGCTATAACGAGGGTCTGCATCAAGCAATTGAAGCAAAAGAGGGCGTTAAGGTTGCGCACGAGTCTAAAACACTTGCTACCATTACCTTCCAAAATTTCTTCCGACTTTATAACAAGCTTTCGGGTATGACCGGTACTGCCCTTACAGAAGAGGCCGAATTTAACGAAATTTATAAGCTTGATGTTGTTGAAATACCCACCAACAAGCCTATAGCACGTGAAGACCAAAATGACGCCATTTATAAAACCGAAAGGGCAAAATACAACGCTGTTATTGAGCATATACTTGCCTGTCACGCCAAAAATCAACCCGTGCTTGTGGGCACCGTAACCATCGAAAAGTCAGAGCTTTTATCATCAATGCTTAAAAAACGTGGTGTAAAGCACAATGTATTAAATGCCAAGCACCACGAAAAAGAGGCTGAAATTATCGCCCAAGCAGGTGTACCAGGCGCCGTTACCATAGCCACCAATATGGCAGGTCGCGGTACCGATATTATGCTTGGTGGCAATGCCGAATATTTGGCAAAAGCGGCACTTCGCCACGACGGACTTAGTGAAGAAATGATACTTGAGGCTACCGGTTTTGGTGAAACCCAAAACCCCGATATTATTGCTGCCCGTGAAAAATATAAAGAATATTACGATAAATACAAGGCTGAAATCGCTCCCTTTGCTGAGGAGGCACGCCAAAACGGCGGTCTATGCATCATAGGCACCGAACGCCACGATTCTCGCCGTATCGATAATCAGCTTCGTGGCCGTGCAGGCCGTCAGGGCGACCCCGGTGACACCAAGTTTTATATATCGCTTGAAGATGACCTTATGCGTCTTTATGGCGGTGAACGTATTGCCGGTCTTATGGACACTATGAATCTTGACGAAAATATGCCGCTTGAGAGCGGTATGCTTTCTAAAACGATTGAAAGCGCCCAAAAGCGTAAAGAGGGTATAAACTTTGCTTCTCGTAAAAACGTACTTGAATACGACGATGTTATGAACAAGCAACGTGAGCTTATTTACAACCAACGTAACCGTGTGCTTGACGGTGAAAGTATAAAAGATACCGTAATCAAGATGATTGACGATACCATAGATGTTTATGCCGAAATTTATGTAGGCGCCGAAGACCGAGCAGAATGGGATATTTCAGGACTTCGCGAATATTTTGGCGGTTGGATTATCGATAAAGATGACACTACTTTTACTACCGAAAAGTTAAACTCTTATGAACCCGAGCAAATTGCCGAACTGCTTAAAGACTCTGCACATAATAAATATGAAGAACGTGAGGCAGAATTTGGTGACAGCGTTATGCGCGAAATTGAGCGTGTTGTACTGCTTCGTTCGGTAGACAGCAATTGGATGGACCATATTGATGCTATGGACCAGCTACGTCAAGGTATTGGTCTGCGTGGTTACGGTCAACACAACCCCGTTGTTGAATATCGCAACGAAAGCTATGATATGTTCTCGGCTATGACCGATGCTATCCGTGAGCAGACCGCCAAGCTTGCCCTTTCTGTACGTGTTCGCAAAAACGAAGAGGTTAAACGCGAAAAGGTAGCCGAAGAAACCGGCACCGGTGATAACAAGCCCCTTACCGTGCGCGGCAAGGGTGTTGTAAGCAAAAACGCACCCTGCCCCTGTGGCAGCGGCAAAAAATACAAGCGTTGCTGTGGCAAGGACGAGGATTAAATGAAAGAACTAATATCTTTGTTTTTTACCTTTGCCAAGGTTGGGGTTATGACCTTTGGCGGCGGATACGCCATGCTGCCTATACTGCAGCGTGAGGTTGTGGAAAAAAAGCACTGGGCAACCGAAGAGGAGCTAATGGACTATTTCGCAATAGGACAATGCACACCCGGCGTTATTGCGGTAAACACCGCAACCTTTATAGGTCAAAAGTGCAAGGGCATCTTAGGCGGAATTTTAGCAACCCTTGGTGTTGTATTTCCTTCACTTATAATAATCTCTTTGCTTGCCGGCGTTATTGAGGCTTTTAAAGAAATAGAGCTTGTGCAGTACGCATTTGGCGGTATTAGGGTTTGTGTTTGTGTGCTTATTTTAAACGCCGTTGTAAAGCTGCTTAAAAAAGCTGTTGTTGACCCTGCAACGCTTATAATATTTATTGCAGTAACCGTATGCAGTACCGTGTTTGCAAATATCAGCCCCATTATATTTGTTTTAATTGCAGCCGCTTTGGGTATAGCAATAAAAGCAATAGAGGGAGGCAAAAAATAATGCTATCTCTCTATCTTAAATTGTTTTATGAATTTTTTAAAACGGGACTTTTTGCTGTGGGCGGCGGTATGGCAACCATACCCTTTTTAAGCGATATGGCAAACAAATACCCCGATTGGTTTACACAGACCGACCTATCTAATATGATTGCCGTCGGTGAATCAACTCCGGGACCCATAGGTGTTAATATGGCAACCTATGTCGGTTTTATAACCGGTAGCGATTACGGTGTTTTGGGTTCTGTTCTCGGCGCAATTGTTGCCACACTTGGTCTTATTACACCCTCTATTATAATTATTTTAATTATATCTGCCATACTTAAAAACTTTAAGGATAACAAATATGTAAACAATGCCTTTTACGGTTTACGCCCCGCCTCTACAGGTCTTATTGCGGCGGCAGGTATAAGTGTTATCGCATCAACGCTTATAAATGTCAGCGGACTGGCATTTAACACCTTTTGTTTGAATTGGAAGGGCTTAATTTTAGCGGTTGTAATTTGGTTGTTCAGCAATTTGATTAAAAAAACCAAAGCATTGCATCCCATTGTATTTATCGCTTTTTCTGCACTAATCGGTATAATTTTTAAATTAAAATAAAATAACAATTCATAAAAAATCACCCAAGCGTTGCTTGGGTGATTTTCATTTCAAATATTTTTATTGTTTAGTTTTTATGCTCTTTTCTTTTTTGCAAGCAATAAGAATAGAAGCACTATACCGCCCGCAATAACAAGCACTGCTACTACAGCAACTATTATCCAAACTATTGTCCAGTTAATGGTGCTTTCCTCTGCATTGCTTGCATTGGCACTTTTAGCCTTTGTTTCTACTATAACGTATTTGCTGAAATGATTAAGCTCTACTAAAACGGTCTTGGTTGCCTTATCAACCGTAGAATTTAATTTTTCAGCCTTGCCGTTATCATCAACATAAAGAACCGCTACTCTGTCAAGATTATAACCGTCCGGAATATTGAAGGTTGCCATAACTTTACCGGTAGGCTGTACCGGAGCGTTTTGGCTTTGTGCGGTTATTTCGTATGCCGCAAACTTTTTGGCAACGCTCTTAACCGAACCCTTTATTTCCTCTAAGGTTTTAATATCGTTAATTCTTTCTACCTTAACTTCAGCATCGTCAGGAAATACCTTGCCCTCTGATTCAAGAGTGACATTGCTGGTTCTTGCAATGGTCACAAGTCCATCTTCTGAAACGGTAGGAGTGCTTGTTGAATTATAGGTTGTGCTGCTTTGCTGATTGCTTGATTGACTGCTTGAATCTGTATCCGCCGGCTTGCCCGAATTATTTGCTTTAACTGTAGCCATCAATGAATCAATATTTTCAGGTACAAGCTTGGGTATTACCAACTCAGCTGTTTTAGCCGGTGTTTTAGCCGATTTATCGGTATAAACCTTTTTACAGAGTTCACATTCATAATGCGCCTTTGTACCTTCCATTTTTTCGGTTGGATCAACCTGCGCAATTAATTTCATTTCGTGTCCGGCTTTTCTGGTCACAGTAGTACCTACCAAGCCGCAAATTTTACATTTTTCCTCAGATAACTCGTCGGTATTGCAATCACCGACAACGGCAATCTTACCGGTCGGCTCAAAATCGTGTTTGCACTCATAACCGCACACTTCACATACGCCTTGGTCGTAATCGTGAGCTTCTGCCGAATCATCTGGAATTACATTACTATCGGTATCAAGCTTGCCATCGCAAACAGAGCATATATACCAATGGCCTGTTTCGTCATCATATATAACAATTTTGCCTTCGGTGTCAATACCCGGCTTGTGTGAGCCAAGATCAAGAACAAGATCGCTCTCGTCTACGGCTGTATCCATTTTTGCCCATATATCGTCGGTAAGGAATATCTTACCGCAAGTCTCACAAATCCAATGCTCTTTTTTTGCATTTTTTTGACAGTGGCCGCAATCGGCATCGTGATGTACCAAACTGTGACCTACGGGTGGTGTTGCACCTGTTGCCGGAACGTATGGTGCATATCCGCAAGGACAGTCTACGTATGAACCGGCAGATGTTACACAGTCGCCGTCAGACTCTGTTGCTACCATACCGTGAGCAGCATCATGTAGACATTTGTGTGTACAAACTGTACAGATATAATCTACGCCTATTTTTTCGTATGTATGATTTTCTTTTTCGCTTGTAACATTACAGCCGTCATCAAGACACTTATAATAATGTTGCTTTGCGTCATCGGCATAAATTGTAGTGCTAATATTGTGGAAAACACGAAGCTCAGGACCATTTGCGCCTGCAAACCAAACTGTATCCCAATCAAGAGCGGCTGCTGCGGTTTTAGCACCCTCGCCCTTTACGCCACTATCAGTAACCTTAACAAGACCGCCCATATTAGCCGCTTCAAAAGAATTATACTCGGTCGCACCGCTATACATCATAAAGTCGCCGATAGCTTGGTCGGTATAAACATTTTTGAATACGCTGCCTGTGCCGCCTGTATCTTGCACAAAAAGCGCCCAACCAAAGTCATATTGATGATAGGGTGTTGTGCCAAGTGCTATTACATTTGTAACATCATTTTTATCAATCTCATTCTTTAGGTTGCATAGCGGTAAATCCAAACCAACAGTGGTATCGGGTTTGGTAAAGGCAGTGTTTTTAGCATCGTTACCATATACTAAGCAGTTGTTAACCTTAGCATAGTCTTGGTTAGATGAACCGAACAGTGTACCTGCATTTGCCTTGTGACCACCTGAGGTAATACGAATATAGTTGTTAGCAGAAACACAGTTTTCTACTGTAACGTTGCCAGTGCCCTTGTTTGCTGTTATAGCGTTCCAGCCGTCACTTGCACTGTTTGCAAAGATGGGGCCTATAAAGCCGGTATTGGTTGTAAAATGAGAGTTTTTAACTGCAACGTTTTTAATTACAGCACTGTTATCTACAAGGCCAAACAGACCGCCGTAAAGGTCTTTACGCCAATCGGCGCTAGCGGTGTATTGATCCCAGTCATTATACATACCGTAAACAGTGGCACCGTTACCGTCAAATGTACCTTGGAATGGATATTTACCGTTGTAACCTACTACCTGCCAAACCTTTGCAGAAGCAGCATTTTCATCAAAGAATGCCTTAACCTCTGCTGCACTTGTCTTATCTTTAATTGCGGCAAGTGACTCGGGTTGCATTACGATAGCCTTAACACCATCTACAACCTTATAGGTCTTGCCCTTAGAATCATAGGTTTCTGATTCTGTTTTGCTTGCAAGATATGCTATGTCTGACGCTGAATCAATGTCATAGATGCCGTCGGCGTTAGTGTCGGTAGGCACCGTATATGTGCCGTCCCAATAAAGAACGCTGTTAGCTGCAGATGCCGTCACAACAGCACCCGTAAACAATGATACTGCCAATACAGCAAATACCAGTACAAAACCAAGTATCTGCTTGCCGTTTTTAAATAGTTTTGTCATTTAAAAAACAATCCTTTCATAAAATTATAGGTCACGTAAAGACAATAACCCATATTTACATTTTTACAATTAGATTATAATATAAATCACATAAAATTTCAACAGTTTTTTATTATTTTTTATTATATTTTGTTATATTTTTTGTTTGCACAATATGTTGTGTTAAAATTTTATTTTTATACAAAAAATAAAGCCTACACCAAAGCGGTATAGGCTTTTTAACAATTGCTTTAGTACCCACATCATCCCGAAGTGGCAAATATTTCTGCTTTTCGGCGGGTCTGACGGGGATAAAATGTCCGTCATTTTTGCGAAAATGTGACTACTAAACCCATGCTGACTTTAGTCAGCTTTATGAGAATTAGATTAACTCGATAATTGCCATTTCAGCAGCATCGCCACGGCGAGGGCCGGTTTTTGTAATACGGCAGTAACCGCCGTTTACATCTGCATACTTAGGAGCGATTTCGTTGTAAAGCTTTGCAACTACATCTTCCTTAGTAATGAATGCCATTGCCTGACGTTTGCTGTGAAGTGTATTTGTCTTAGCGAGTGTAATATACTTCTCTGCCATTGAGCGAACCTCTTTAGCGCGTGTAACGGTTGTCTCTATCTTACCGTTTTCGAGTAAAAAAGTAACCATTGCACGAAGCATAGCTGTTCTGTGGTCGCTGGCTCTTCCAAGTTTACGAGTACCCGGCATTGATATTCACTCCTTTATTCGTCGTCTTTCTTGAGTGCAAAACCAAATGAAGAAAGCTTAGCAATAACCTCTTCAAGTGACTTACGACCCAAGTTTCTAACCTTCATCATATCCATTTCAGATTTTCCAATAAGATCTTCAACGGTATTAATGCCTGCACGTTTTAAGCAGTTAAAGCTACGCACTGAAAGGTCAAGTTCATCAATTGTAAGATCAAGAACCTTTTCTTTTGCGTTTTCGCTCTTTTCTGCCATAATGCTTTGTGTTTCGCTAATACCCTCAGCAAGGTTAAGGAACAATTCAAAATGCTCGATAAGGATTTTAGCAGCCATAGAAACTGCTTCATCAGCCTTGATAGAGCCATTTGTTCTAACGTCGAGAGTAAGCTTGTTTTTGTCAACAACATCGCCTACACGAGTATTGTCAACACTAAAGTTAGCCTTCAAAACCGGAGTGTAGATAGAATCGATCGGAATAACACCGATAACATTCTGTGCCGGCTTATTGTGCTTTGCTTCAACGTAACCTCTACCCTTGTTGAGTGTCATTTCCATAACAAGCTTTGCGCCCTCATCAAGTGTAGCGATATACATATCTTCGTTAAGAATTTCAACCTCTGAATCCTTCACAATATCAGCAGCGGTAACCACGCAGGGACCCTCTGCCTCAATATATATCTTTTTGGTAGCGTCTACGTTAAGCTTTGCAATTAAACCTTTAAGGTTTAATACAATTTCAGTAACGTCTTCCTTAACGCCGGGAATAGTAGAAAACTCATGTACAACACCGTCGATTTTAACATCGGTTATTGCAGCACCGGGCAAGGTTGACAAAAGAACACGTCTAATGCTGTTGCCAAGTGTTATAGCGTAACCACGCTCGAGCGGTTCCATACAAAACTTTCCGTACTTTCCGTCCTCTGAAAGTTCGAGTGTTTCAATTCTGGGCTTTTCAATCTCTATCATTTAAAAGCTCCGTTTCTCCGCATAAATAAATTTTAAGTTAAATTCTGCCCAATGCGGCGGACAGAACACAAGACAACAATATAAATTATTATCTTGAGTAGAATTCTACGATAAGTTGTTCCTCAACAGGAGCCTCAATTTGCTCACGGTTGGGGAGATTGATAATCTTGGCTGTTAGCTTTTCGCGGTCAACACTAATCCACTCGGGAGTAGGTCTTGCGCTGTTTGCTTCAACAACTGCCTTGATTTTATCGCTGCCCTTAGCTTTTTCGCAGATAGCGATTTCATCGCCTGCTTTAAGAAGGTATGATGCGATATCAACGCGCTTACCGTTAACTTCAAAATGACCGTGGCCTACAAGTTGACGTGCTTCTGCACGAGAAGCAGCAAAGCCTACTCTGTAAACTACATTGTCAAGACGGCTTTCAAGAATTCTTAATAGGTTGTCACCTGTAACGCCTTGTTTGCGTTCAGCAACCTCAAAATAATGGCGGAATTGACCCTCTTGAACGCCATAAAAACGTCTTGCGGTCTGCTTTGCACGAAGCTGCAAACCGTATTCGGATGACTTCTTTCTACCCTGTCCGTGCTGTCCGGGTGCATAACCGCGGATGCCGATAGAACATTTTTCAGAATAGCAGCGTTCGCCCTTAAGGAACAATTTTTGACCCTCGCGGCGGCAAAGTCTGCAAACTGCACCGGTATATCTAGCCATTCAGTACACCTCCAAATTATTTCGCAGTAATTGTACTGCAGATAGGTTTTTAAAAATTATACGCGTCTTCTCTTGGGAGGACGGCAGCCGTTATGGGGGATTGGGGTTACGTCTTTAATCATAGAAACCTCAAGACCTACAGACTGCAATGCGCGGATAGCAGCTTCACGACCTGCACCCGGTCCTTTAACATAAACCTCAACAGTTTTAAGACCGTGCTCCATAGCAGCCTTTGCAGCCTTTTCAGCAGCGCTTTGTGCTGCGAAGGGAGTAGACTTTTTAGAGCCACGGAAACCAAGCTCACCGGCTGATGCCCATGAAAGAGCATTACCCTGTGTATCGGTAATTGTAACTATTGTGTTGTTGAAGGTCGACTGGATATGGGCTGCACCACGTTCAATATTTTTCTTTTCGCGACGACGACGTGTGGTCGCTCTTTTAGCAGTAGCCATTAAAGTTTACCTCCTACTTATTTCTTTTTGTTTGCTACGGTTCTCTTCGGACCCTTACGAGTACGAGCGTTGGTTTTTGAACGCTGACCTCTTACGGGCAAACCTTTGCGGTGACGAAGACCACGATAGCTTCCAATTTCAATAAGTCGTTTAATATCCAATGCTACGGTACGACGACGGTCACCCTCTACTTGAAGGTTGTGGTCGATATACTCACGCAATTTGGAAATATCTTCTTCTGTCAAATCCTTAACGCGTACATCAGGATTTACGCCTGTGTCTGCAAGAATTTGTTTAGATGTTGTAAGACCAATACCATAAATATAAGTAAGTCCGATTTCAACTCGCTTATTATTTGGCAGATCAACACCAGCAATACGTGCCATTTATCAAAGCACCTCCATATTTGTTGTTGCGACAGTCAGAGACTTTATTAACCCTGACGCTGCTTGTGCTTGGGGTTTTCACAGATAACCATGATTTTACCCTTGCGCTTAATGATTTTGCATTTTTCGCAAATCTTTTTTACAGAAGGTCTGACTTTCATTTGGATTTTACCTCCTTAAAATTTAGGGGTATGATGCACACAAGGCATCACACTATTTTTCTGTCAAATTATTTTGAACGCCATGTAATGCGTCCTTTTGACAGGTCGTACGGCGACATCTCAACTGTAACCTTATCTCCGGGGAGAATACGTATAAAGTTCATACGCAATTTGCCCGAAATATGAGCTAAAATTTGATGTCCACCTTGGATTTCTACCTTGAACATTGCGTTAGGCATTGCTTCAACAACGGTGCCTTCAAGTTCAATCATATCTAATTTTGACATTACATTTCCTCCTCATAAACCGCCGATTTTAACGCTTTGCGTAAACGGGGGTTTGTTTCAAGCCGGTCTGCTGTAAGACGGGTATTGGTAAGTTTTAGATGCTTCGGGTTCTTGCGCTTTGGGCGCTCGACCGGCCGCTCCTTTCCGTCACACACTAACAGATGGTTTTCGGTCTCTTTAACTATTACCATTACTTTGTCTTTATCTCTGCCTGCTTTTGATATTACTACAGTACCTACCATATCGCACCTCAAGCCTTGGTTAAAATTTGAGGTCCGTCGGGTGTGATTACTATAGTATGCTCAAAGTGAGCAGATAAAGAACCGTCACGTGTCAGCACTGTCCAGCCATCTGGCATAACCTTTACATCAAAGTGCCCTGTGTTTACCATGGGCTCTATTGCAAGGGTCATACCGGGCATTAGACGAATTCCTCGCCCTTGAGTGCCAAAATTAGGTACTTCGGGGGCTTCGTGAAGTGCCGTACCTATGCCGTGACCGACAAACTGACGCACCACCGAAAATCCCTGCTGTTCGACATACTGCTGAATAGCAGCACCTATATCACCTAACCTGCCGCCCGATACCGCTGCCGCGATGCCTTTGTAAAGGCTTTCGTGCGTGGCATCCATCAGCCGCTTCGCCTCTGCGGAAATGTCTCCGCAGGCAAAAGTTGCGGCATTGTCACCGTGATATCCTTCGTATACCGCGCCCAAATCAATTGACACAATGTCGCCTGCTTTAATAACGCGCTTTTTTGAAGGTATGCCGTGAATTACCTCGTTGTTGATTGATATACATGCGGTTGCAGGATAGCCGTTGTAATTTTTAAAGTTAGGCTTAGCACCTTGACTTAAAATGTACTTTTCGGCTATTCTGTCAAGCTCGGCTGTAGTTACACCCGGCTGCACCGCATCGCCTGCTAATTTTAATGCTTCGGCCGATATTCTGCAAGCTTCTCGCATAACTTTAAGCTCGCGGCCGGTTTTAAGGACTATCATAGTTTATATCTCCGAAAGTGCTTTAAGCACTAATTCGGTGGTATCAGAAACCTTGTCCTGACCCTCTACTATAATAAGCTTATCTTGGGTTTTATAATAGCTTTTTAGCGGCTCGGTCTGTTTGTGATAAATATCCAATCTATCATGAACAGTGTCCGGCTCATCATCCTTGCGAATAACAAGTTTTCCGCCACAAGCATCGCACACACCATCATTTGCCGGTTTTTTAAACTCGGTATGATAGCTGGCACCGCATTTTTCACAAACGCGTCTGCCTGACATACGTTTTACTATCTCACGGTCGTCAACCTCTATTGAAAGCGCCGCATCGACATTTACGCCCATATTGTCAAGTGCTTCCGCCTGTGGAATTGTTCGCGGAAATCCATCAAGTATAAAACCGTTTTGACAGTCGGTGTCGCTTAAACGTTCCTTAATAATGCCGATTACGACATCATCAGGAACCAAGCGACCGCTGTCGATATAAGCCTTTGCCTTAAGACCCATCTCGGTACCGTTTTTAAGGGCAGCACGAATAATGTTGCCGGTCGAGATGGTGGGAATATCATATTTTTCAGAGATTATCTCTGCCTGCGTACCTTTTCCTGCACCAGGGGCCCCTAAAAGTATGAGCTTCATTACAATACTCCTTTTTGATATTCTTAATCTAAAAAGCCTTTATAATGACGCATCATCATTTGAGACTCAAGATTTTGAACTGTGTCAAGTGCAACACCAACCATAATCAGTACAGAGGTACCGCCAAGAGAAATGTTAAGCTTACCAACATTGCTGATAATTATGGGAAGAATTGCGATTACACTTAAGAAAAGTGCACCCATCAAGGTTATTCTTGACAAAATTTTAGAAATAAAATCGGATGTGGGCTTGCCCGGACGAATACCGGGGATAGCACCGCCGTTTTTACGAAGATTATTTGCCATTTCTACGGGATTAAATTGAATGGTTGCATAAAAATATGCAAATGCAATAATCATTACAAAGTAAATCACTGCGTAGAAAATACCCTGTGTGCTAAACAGACCTAAGAATTTAGCAAAAGAGCCTGTGCGGCTGCTGTCGCTCATAAAGCTTAGTATCATTGTAGGTAGCATCAAGATAGATGATGCAAAGATTACAGGCATAACACCTGACATATTAACCTTAATCGGGATATGGGTGTTTTGACCGCCGTACATCTTATTGCCAACAACACGTTTAGCATATTGAACAGGTATGCGGCGTTCGGCATTTGTCATCCATACGATAAATGCAATGATTATCAAAAATGCGATAACTATACCGATTACTGCAAAGTATTGTTCACCTTGCCAGTAGTTCACCAGTGCTGCAAAAGCTTGTGGACCACGTGACAAAATACCTGCAAAAAGTATTATTGAAATACCGTTTCCTATACCCTTAACATCGATCTGCTCGCCCAGCCACATTACTATGGCAGAGCCGGCTGTAAATGTTAATATAATAACAATTGCCGCAAACCAAACGCCCTTTGTTACGCTTAAGCAACCGCTTGCATCCAGATAGAAGAAATAAGCGATACCTTGAATAAGCGCCAAAATAACGGTTGTATAACGTGTGATGGTAGCCAATTTCTTTTGACCCTCTTCACCTTCTTTAGAAAGTCTTTCGAGGTAAGGAATTGCTACGCACAACAGCTGAATGATAATTGAAGCATTGATGTACGGTGTAATTGACATAGCAAAGATAGCACCATACTCAAGACCACCACCGGTAAGAATTGACAAGTAGCTGAAAAATTCATTACCTGCTGTTGCATTTGCAATTGTTGATGGATCAATATAAGGAACAGGAATAACTGAGCCAATGCGGAAAATTACGATTATAAGAAGTGTGTAAAGAATTTTATTGCGAAGCTCTTTAACCTTCCATGCGTTTTTTAGTGTTTCCAACATTCTCAGATCACCTCTGCCTTTCCGCCTGCAGCGTTAATTTTTTCTGCAGCAGATGCAGAGAATGCATTTAGGTTAACAGTAAGCTTTTTGGTAAGCTTGCCGTTGCCCAAAACCTTAACAGGCTTGTCAGCCTTTTTGATGATATTCTTTTCTGCCAAAGCTTCAGCAGTAACAGTAGCGCCATCTTCAAATACTTCGAGAGCAGCTACGTTGATTGCAATCCATTCTTCAGCAAAAATGTTATTAAAGCCACGCTTTGGTACACGTCTTTGAAGTGGCATCTGACCGCCTTCAAAGCCAATTCTCATACCGTGACCGGCACGAGCCTTTTGACCCTTGTGACCCTTTCCGGCAGTTTTACCATTGCCGGAACCATGACCTCTGCCTATACGCTTTGACTCTTTTGTTGAGCCTGCTGCGGGAGATAATTCATGCAATTTCATTGTTCGCACCTCCTTGCGTAATTGGCGGTTTTATACCGCCGTGTAAAATCTATTAGCCTTCAATAATCTTTACAAGGTGTGATACCTTGTTGATTTTGCCTCTTGTTTGTGCGTTGTCAGGCTGAACCTTAACATCGCCGAGCTTTTTAAGACCTAATGATTCTACGGTTGCGATTTGGTCCTTTTTAGAACCGATTGTGCTCTTTACGAGTTTTACAGTAAGGCCGGCAGCCTTTTTCTTTGTTGCCATAGTGCTGCTCCTCCTTAACCTATAATTTCTTTAACGTCTTTGCCACGAACTGCAGCAACCTGATTAGCATCACGAAGAGCTGCAAGGCCTGCAACTGTTGCACGAACTACGTTGCACGGATTATTGGAGCGAAGAGCCTTTGTACGAATATCCTTAATACCTACCATTTCAACAACGGCACGCACTGCACCGCCGGCAATAACACCGGTACCGGTTGCAGCAGGCTTAAGAAGCACGCGACCTGCGCCAAATTCACCAATAATTTCGTGAGGGATTGTTGTACCCTTAAGTGAAACCTTAATTAGGTTTTTCTTTGCATCCTCAATACCTTTGCGGATAGCATCCGGAACTTCACCGGCTTTACCTAGGCCGTAGCCTACGATGCCGTTTCCGTCGCCAACAACAACAAGAGCAGAGAATTTCATAATACGTCCGCCCTTAACGGTTTTGGATACACGATTTATAGCAACTACACGTTCCTGTAAATCTAATGTTGATGCGTCAATATTTGTAGCCAAAAGTGTTTCCTCCTTCTTCTTACTTAGAACTTGAGGCCGCCCTCACGGGCACCTTCGGCAAGCTCCTTGACACGGCCGTGATAAATGTAACCACCGCGGTCGAAAACAACCTCTGTGATACCTTTAGCGGCAGCGCGTTCAGCGATTAACTGTCCAACCTTGTGTGCACCTTCACAGTTGCCACCGTTCAAATCGAAATCTTTTTCGTTTGAAGATGCAGCTGCAAGAGTCACACCGTTTACATCATCGATAAGCTGGGCATATATATTGCTGTTGGAGCGGAATACATCGAGACGAGGGCAAGCTGCTGTACCGCTGACTTTTGAACGAACGCGGAGATGGCGCTTGATTCTTGCCTGATTACTATTAGGTTTGCTAACCATTTTTCATACACTCCTTCTTTATTTCTTAGAGCCCTTAGCGGCCTTACCTTCTTTGCGGCGGATGTGCTCGTCAGAGTACTTGATACCTTTGCCCTTGTAGGGTTCGGGAGGTCTCTTCTTGCGAACATCGGCTGCGAATTGGCCAACCAACTGCTTATCTGCACCGCTGATAACGATTTGGTTAGCAGACGGTACTTCAATACTAATACCTTCAACTTCAGGAACGATTACCTGATGTGAATAACCCAGGTTCATAACAAGGTTATTGCCTTGCTTTTGAGCACGGTAACCTACGCCGTTGATTTCAAGTGTTTTTGAATAGCCTTCAGAAACACCGACAACCATATTAGCGATAAGTGTACGTGTAAGACCGTGTAAAGAACGGTGCTCTTTGTTGTCGCTGGGGCGAGTAACGTTGATTTCGTTACCCTCAACTGCAACGGTGATGTCAGCGTTGTGGGTATAGCTTAGTGTACCCTTTGCGCCCTTAACGGTAACGGTGTTACCGTCAAGCTTAACCTCAACACCTGCAGGTATTGTGATAGGCTTTTTACCTATACGTGACATATCCCTGCACCTCCTTACCAAACATAAGCTAGCACTTCGCCGCCAACGTTGGCTTTGCGTGCTGCCTTGTCTGTCATAATTCCTTTAGAGGTGGAAAGGATTGCAATACCAAGGCCTTTCATAACCTTAGGCATATCCTCTACATTTGTGTAGATACGTAGACCTGGTTTTGACACACGGCGAATACCGGTGATGGTCTGCGCTTTGTTGGCACCATATTTAAGTGAAATATGAATCATGCCTTGCTTACCGTCTTCTTCTACGGTGAAGCCATTGATGTAACCCTCGTCAAGCAAGATTTGAGCAATTGCCTTCTTTACTTTAGAAGCGGGAACATCAACCGAATCGTGTTTTGCTGCAGATGCGTTACGAATTCTCGTAAGCATATCAGCTATTGTATCGGTGATTTGCATACCGTAAACCTCCTTACCAGCTTGCCTTCTTTACTCCGGGGATCTCGCCTTTGTAAGCGAGCTCTCTGAAGCATATACGGCAGATACCATACTTGCGAAGATAAGCGTGGGGGCGACCACAGATTTTGCATCTGTTGTATTCTCTTGTTGAAAACTTAGCGGGACGAGCCTGCTTTACTTTCATAGATGTTTTAGCCATAATTCCTTACTCCTTATTTCGCAAACGGAGCGCCCATAAGTGTTAATAGCTCACGAGCCTCTTCATCTGTCTTAGCAGTAGTTACGAACATAATGTCCATACCACGTACCTTGTCGATTTTGTCGTACTCAATTTCAGGGAAAATCAACTGTTCTTTTACGCCCATAGCATAGTTGCCGCGGCCGTCAAAAGAGTTGGGGTTGATACCTCTGAAGTCACGCACACGTGGAAGTGCTGCGTTAAAGAGTCTTTCAACAAATTCATACATTTTTTCACCACGAAGTGTTACCTTTACGCCGATTGGCATACCTGCACGAAGTTTGAAGTTAGCAACAGACTTCTTTGCACGGCAAGGAACAGCCTTCTGACCTGTGATGAGTCCTAAGTCTGCGATAGCAGCATCGATAACCTTTGAGTTATCCTTTGCTTCGCCGCAGCCTACATTAATGACAACCTTATCGAGCTTCGGAATCTGCATGACGCTCTTATAGCCAAATTTGGTCATCAATGCAGGAGCTACTGAATTTTTATATTCTTCTCTCAGCGTTGACATTAGTCATGTCCTCCTTATCTCTTATAAAGTTGCGCCGCATTTTTTGCAAACGCGATTTTTTGAACCATCCTCGTTGATAACCATACCAACGCGAGTGGGCTTGTTACATTTGGGGCAAACTATCTGTACTTTGCAAGCAAGGATAGCGCTCTCTGTTTCGATTATGCCCGAAGGATCGCCGGCTTTGCGGGGCTTAACGTGCTTTTTAACCTTGTTAATGCCTTCAACAATAACCTTGCCTTCACTGGGGCTAACCTCAAGAACCTTACCGGTTTTCTTGCGGTCCTGAGCATCTCCTGTAAGGAGAACTACAGTATCACCGGTTTTAATGTGAAGCTTACTCATATTCAATTTACCTCCCATTAAAGTACTTCCGGAGCGAGAGAAAGGATTTTTGTATAATCCTTTTCACGAAGCTCACGGGCTACCGGTCCAAAAATACGGGTACCTCTGGGGTTTTTATCATCACGGATGATAACAGCCGCATTTTCATCAAATCTAATGTATGTGCCATCATTACGGCGAAGACCTTTTGCAGAACGAACTACAACAGCCTTAACAACGTCGCCCTTCTTAACTGTACCGCCGGGTGCAGCCTTTTTAACAGAAGCAACGATAACATCACCGATGTTGGCATACCTCCTTTTGGAGCCTCCAAGAACACGGATGCACATAATTTCTTTAGCACCGGTATTGTCGGCAACCTTGAGGTAACTCTGTTGTTGTATCACAGTTGTTTCCTCCTTGACTACTTAGCCTTTTCGATTATTTCGGCAACGCGCCATCTCTTATCTTTTGAGAGAGGTCTTGTTTCCATAATGAGTACTCTGTCGCCAACGCCACAAGAGTTGTTCTCATCATGAGCCTTTAATCTGATTGTGTTTTTGATAATCTTCTTGTAGAGTGGGTGCTTTACGTTGTCTTCGATAGCAACTACAACGGTTTTGTCCATTTTGTCGCTTACAACCTTACCTACTCTTGTTTTACGAAGGTTTCTTTCGCTCATTCCAGTTTACCTCCCTTAAGCGTTAGCGCTGTTAAGCTCTGCTTCGCGAATTACAGTTTGTACGCGAGCAATGTCTTTTTTAACAGCTGATATGCGCATGGGGTTGTCGAGCTGGTTAATGGCGTGCTGGAAACGTAGCTTATAAAGCTCATCTTTCAAATCAGCAAGCTTTTCATTAAGCTCGGTTACTGATAATTCTCTGATTTCCTTTGCATTCATTACTGCTCACCACCCATCTCTTTGGTTACAAACTTACATTTAATAGGAAGTTTGTTTGCTGCAAGACGCATAGCCTCGCGAGCAAGCTCCTCAGATACGCCGCCGATTTCGAACATTACGCGACCGGGCTTAACAACTGCTACCCAGTATTCGGGTGAACCTTTACCTGAACCCATTCGAGTTTCAGCAGGCTTTTCAGTTATTGGCTTATCAGGGAAAATTTTGATCCAAACCTTACCGCCACGCTTGATATAACGTGTCATAGCAATACGGGCAGCTTCGATTTGGTTAGAGGTGATCCACGCAGGCTCTGTTGCCTGAAGACCGAAATCACCATGGCTTACGGTTGTACCGCGAGATGCAGCACCGGTCAAACGACCGCGCTGAACACGACGGTATTTAACACGCTTAGGCATTAACATTAGCGTGAACCTCCTTGTCTTCTATTTGTGCGGCGATTTTCATTAAGAACCTCACCCTTGTAAACCCAAACCTTAACACCGATGATACCGTAGGTTGTGTTTGCTTCTGCAAAACCGTAGTCGATATCGGCACGGAGGGTTTGTAGCGGAATAGTACCTTCGTGGTACTGTTCACTTCTTGCGATTTCAGCGCCGCCAAGACGACCTGAAACCTGTGTTTTGATACCTTTAACGCCAAGGCGCATTGCTCTGCCGATTGAGAGCTTCATTGCACGGCGGAAAGATACACGCTTTTCAAGCTGAGCTGCAATGTTTTCTGCAACAAGTTGAGCATTAGCATCTGGGCTTTTAATCTCAACAATGTTTACGATAACGGGCTTGCCGAGCATCTTTTGGCATGTAGCCTTAAGCTTCTCGATTTCAGAACCGTTACGTCCGATAACCATACCGGGCTTTGCGCAGTGAATGTGCAGTCTTACACGCTTGTCATCACGTTCGATTTCGATTTTAGCAATACCTGCAGAGAAAAGTGTTTTCTTGAGGTATTTACGGAGGTTATAGTCCTCAACCAATGTATCACCAAAGGTGCTGTCATTGGCAAACCAACGTGAGTCCCAGTTTTTGATAACGCCTACACGATAACCGTGTGGATTAACCTTCTGACCCATAATTAAACCTCCCTTTCTTAAATCTCACGTTCTTTAAGAACGATTGTCATATGGCTTGTTCTCTTTAAGATGCGGTGTGCACGACCGTGATCCTTTGGACGGATTCTCTTAAGAATCGGACCGGGGCACACTAAGCACTCTGCAACGTAAAGTCTTGCCATATCCATATTTTTCATTTCGGCATTTGCCATTGCTGAATGAAGTAGCTTCTCTAAATACTCACAAGCGGACTTAGGAGTGAATTTGAGTATAGCCATAGCTTTTTCAGCATCTTGGTTACGGATTAAATCCATAACTATTTTCACCTTGCGGGGTGAAATACGGGCGTATTTGTGTATTGCCCTTGCTTCCATAGTTAACTCTCCTTCCGCTTACTTACCGGTAGTTTTAGAACCGGCGTGACCTCTGTATGTTCTTGTGGGTGCAAACTCACCGAGCTTGTGACCAACCATATCTTCTGTTACATATACGGGCACATGCTTGCGACCGTCATGTACTGCAAAAGTGTGACCGACGAAATCGGGGAATATGGTTGATGAACGGCTCCAGGTTTTAAGCACGCGCTTTTCACCGGCTTCATTCATTTCGAGGACTCTCTTTAGCAAAACAGGTTGCACATAAGGTCCTTTTTTAATGCTTCTTCCCATTATGAATTCTCCTTTCGTCGCATTACTTACGGCGTTTTACGATATACTTATCGCTAGCCTTATTCTTCTTACGGGTCTTATAGCCCAATGTGGGTTTACCCCAAGGGGTAACAGGGCCCGGACGACCGATAGGTGATTTACCTTCACCACCACCGTGGGGGTGATCGCAGGGGTTCATTACCGAACCGCGAACGGTAGGTCTCCAACCCATGTGACGCTTACGGCCTGCTTTACCATAGTTAATGTTAGCGTGTTCCGGATTTGAAACTGTGCCAACAGTAGCCATGCACTTTTCAGGTACGTTACGAAGCTCGCCTGAAGGCAAACGAAGTAGTGCCATACCGTTTTCTTTAGCCATAAGCTGAGCCATATTGCCGGCACTGCGGGCAAGCTGTGCACCCTTACCGGGATAAAGCTCAATATTGTGAAGGAATGTACCTACAGGGATGTTTATTAGCGGTAATGCGTTGCCGGGTTTGATATCGGCATCAGGACCGCTTACTACAACATCGCCAACCTTAAGGTCTTGAGGAGCGATGATGTATCTCTTTTCGCCGTCTTCATATTGAACGAGGGCGATAAATGCAGAACGGTTAGGATCGTATTCAAGTGTAAGAACAGTAGCGGGAATACCAAAACGCTCTCTCTTGAAATCGATGATTCTGTACTTTCTGCGGTTGCCGCCGCCTCTGTGGCGTACGGTTATACGGCCATAGCTGTTACGGCCTGCATTCTTTTTAAGTGGGGCAAGCAAACTTCTCTCGGGCGCTACCTTTGAAAGCTCAGAATAATCCATGCTTGTCATATTACGGCGACCGTTAGTAGTCGGCTTATAATGCTTTATTGCCATTTGTTTCACTCTCCTATTTTGGCTTAGCGAAGTGGATTTTCCACTTCATACATCACCGGAAATCGAATTTCCTGTACTGTGTGCTTTTAAATTACATTAGACCGTCAAAGAACTCGATTGTCTTTGAGTTGGGCTTTAGTGTAACGATTGCTTTCTTCCAAGAAGCGGTGTAGCCTTCGTAACGGCCCATTCTTCTCTTTTGGCCACGCACACTAATGGTGTTTACCTTGGCAACGTCTACCTTGAACAGCTTTTCAACTGCGTCAGCAATTTCAAGCTTATTAGCGTCCTTAGCGACCTTGAAGGTGTATTTTTTGTCGGCAATGCCTGACATACTCTTTTCGGTAATTACCGGAGCAATAATGATGTCCTGTGGAGCTTTCATTATGCGTACACCTCCTCAATTTGTGCTACAGCACCCTTAACGATAACAAGTGTGTCAGCATTAATGATGTCGTAGGTGTTGATTGTGTTAACCTGAGCAGCCTTTGCACCCTTGATGTTTGCAATACTCTTTACAGCGAAAGTGTTGTTGCTGTCAAGTACAACCAATGTTTTCTTGCCTGCGCCGATTGCATTAAGGCAAGCAGCTGCAGTCTTGGTTTTGTATTCGTCCATTTTAAATTCATCAAGAACGATGATGTTTCCACCGAGAGCTTTGTCAGAAAGTGCAGACTTAAGTGCAAGACGACGAACCTTCTTGTTAAGAGAGTATGAATAATCTCTTGGCTTCGGTGCGTGTACGATACCGCCGTGACGCCATTGTGGAGCTCTTGTAGAGCCTTGACGAGCATGGCCTGTACCCTTTTGTCTCCAAGGCTTTTTACCGCCGCCGGAAACTTCTGTACGAGTCAGAGTGGACTGTGTGCCCTGACGCTGATTTGCAAGGTAGTTAACAACTGCTGCGTGCATAACTACTGCATTTGGTGCGATACCAAAGATTGCATCGCTAAGGTCGATTGTACCAACCTTTTTACCTGTCATATCAACAACTTGAATATTTGGCATAGTTCAAACACTCCTTCCCTTAAGCTTTTACGCTGTCAAAAAGAACCACGATGCCGCCCTTAGGACCGGGAACCGCGCCCTTAACAGCGATGATGTTCTTTTCTGCGTCAACCTTAACAACGCTAAGGTTTTGAACTGTTACTCTTTCGTGACCTAAGTGACCTGCCATTTTCTTACCCTTGAAAACTCTTGCAGGGTCGATAACACCCAAAGAACCGCCGTGACGGTGAACAGGACCTGTACCGTGTGACTCTTTAAGACGGCTGAAGTTCCAACGCTTGATTACGCCGGCATAGCCCTTACCTTTAGATGTACCTCTTACGTCAACAGCATCGCCTTCTGCGAAAGCGTCTGCTTTAATGATGTCGCCTACATTATAAGCGCTTGTGTCTTCAAAACGGAATTCACGAAGAACTTTTTTAGGAGCAACATCGCCTTTGGCAAAGTGACCCTTTTGGGGTTTGTTTACCTTAGAAGCCTTTAAATCGCCGTAGCCGATTTGTACAGCTTCGTAACCGTCGTTCTCGATTGTTTTCTTTTGAGCTACTGCGCAGGGACCTGCTTCAATAACTGTAACCGGAACAACATTACCATTTGCATCAAAAAGCTGGGTCATACCAAGCTTTTTGCCAATGATAGCCTTTTTCATAACTTTTCCTCCATTTTGGTTATTGGTCAACATAGGTTGACATGACCGTGCGGTGTTTAATTATTTGAAACTGCACTTAATATACATATATAATATATATTAAAGCTTGATTTCGATTTCAACACCGGCGGGGAGCTCAAGACCGGTCAGAGCCTCAACAGTTTTGTTTGAAGGTCTGATTACGTCGATAAGCCTTTTGTGGGTTCTCATCTCGAATTGCTCACGGCTGTCCTTGTATTTGTGAACAGCACGTAGAATTGTTACGATTTCCTTTTCGGTGGGTAGCGGTACGGGACCTGAAACCCTAGCGCCTGTACGTTTAGCGGTTTCCACTATCTTTTCAGCGGACTGGTCTACAAGTGCGTGGTCGTAACCTTTAATACGAATTCGGATTTTTTCTTTCACTGCCATGTGAACTTTCGCCTCCTTGAATTAGTTGGCGGGCAAAACTTACACCGTGCCGTGTGTTTCCACTTAGCACAACATAAAACCGGCAATTGCTGGGGTTAACGCAATTCCGGAGCAACGACTCGCATCGTCGCGACACCGTCGGTTTCGCAAGTAACCAATAGTGTCTCCAAGTTCTTTCGCCCGGTTTAAAATCGGACATACTCCGCAGAAATTTCCTCGCTTAAAGCGAGCCACCTCCTGCATCAACGCATGTATTTACGCCGCATTTTCGCAGCGTGCCTAAAGATAATAACACAACTGTCCCACAAATGCAAGCATTTTTTTAAAAAAATTTCTTATAATTTTCACAAAGTTTTAAAATTAAATTTGTGCAATAGCACCAAATAATTTTTGCAAAATATTTATCTTGTGCAAAGTATTATGTCAACCACACAAGATGTTGTGATTTAGATAGTAGAGTTGAGAGTTTAGAGTTGAGATAATGTGTCGGCAAAGCCGACGAACATTAATAAACCAAGAGGCGGATTGCCACGCCTGCGGTGTGCTGTGACTGACGTTTTATATCGTCATTACGAGGAACGGTAGTGACGAAGTAATCCGTTCTTTAATGCACAATTCACAATGCACAATGCATAATTAAGAGGCGGATTGCCACGCTTCGCTCGCAATGACTGACGTTTTATATCGTCATTACGAGGAGCGGTAGTGACGAAGTAATCCGTTCTTTAATGCACAATTCACAATGCACAATGCATAATTAAGGGGCGGATTGCACATTAAATAACTCTCTCCCTCCGTCAGCTAACGCTGACACCTCCTGACAGGAGCGCGTCCCCTCTGTCCTACGGACATCTCCCCACACTGTGGGGAGTCACCCTCGTCAGAGGGAGGCAGCCTTTCTCTGACGAGAAAGGTGGCAAAGCCAACGGCTTTAACGGAAAGAGAGACCCTACATCTGTCGCAACGCGACACCAAATCAGATATCAGACCGCTACGCTTGCAGATAACAGATTAAAGAGGCGGATTGCCACAACACTATCGTGTTTCGCAATGACAATACTTTTCGTCAGTCATTACGAGAGGCGGCTGCCTCGTGGTAATCCGTTCTTTAATGCACAATGCATAATGCATAATTAATGTGTCGGCAAAGCCGACTTTATATATCCGTCGCAACGCGACACCGAAACTTTAAAGGCATAAGCCTTTAAAATATCACTGTGCGATAGCACAATATCACTTGACGTCAGTCAAATATCACTGCCGTAAGGCAATATCACTCAAAAAGTGGAGTTCTAATCGAACTCCACTTTTTGCTACGGATTAAGGCACGCACCGCTTGCATTAAAACGGTATACCTTATTACCTATTGTTTTTGATGTGTTAGCCAGCATTTTACCGCTATTATCAAAGTAGTACCATACGCCGCCTGATTTTAACCAACCGGTTTTCATAGCACCGCTTGATTTAAAGTAATACCATTTGCCGCCGGTCTTTAACCAACCGGTTTTCATAGCACCGCTATTATCAAAGTAATACCAAATCTCTTCTATTTGCTCCCAGCCGGTCTGCATAGCACCGTTTTGGTTAAAATAGTACCAAGTACCGCTTATCTTTTGCCAATCGGTGGTCATTTCGCCGCTTGGCTCAAAATAGTACCACACTTTGCCGACCTTTTCCCAATTTGTTTGCATAGCGCCGCTTGCATTAAAGTAATACCAACTACCGTCAATCTCTTGCCAACCGGTTTTCATTGTGCCGTCATCATCAAGATAATACCATACTTTAGATATCTTTTGCCAATTCTTTTGCATTACACCGTCAGCGTTAAAATAATACCACTTGCCGCCAAGCTGTTGCCAGCCGGTAAGCATCCAACCGGCATCATCAAAGCAGTAGCGCTTGCCATCCATTTCAAGCCAACCCACGGCATAACTGCCGTCAGAGTAGCTGTACCACCATCTGTCGTTTTGTTTTTTCCACTCGCCGGTTATTTTTTCGATTAATGTATATGGTATTTCGTTTTCTATGGCATATTGATGAGCGTAAGAGTCTTTGTAAACACAAAGAGTTAGGTTATTGCAATAAGAAAACGCATCGTAGCCTATACTTGTTACACTATCGGGGATTGTGATTTTGGTGAGGCTTGTGCAATAGCAAAACGCCCATTCACCTATAGTTGTTACACTGTCGGGGATTGTGATCTCAGCAAGGCTTGTGCAACTCCGAAACGCACTGCCACCTATGCTTGTTACACTGTCGGGGATTGTGATTGAGGTAAGGCTTGTGCAACTGCCAAAAGCACCGATACCTATGCTTGTTGCGCTGTCGGGGATTGTAACTTTGGCAAGGCTTGTGCAATCGTAAAACGCAAAATTTGCAATCGTTTTTGTGCCGTCTTTAATGCTATAATTGCCGCTTATTGTAGTTTTTGCACCTATTAAATGATTGTTTATATATAAAATATCATTTTGCCAATTGTTATCGTCATTATAATATGCTGTATTATAAAATGCATAACCATCTATGCTTGTTACGCTGTCAGGAATTGTGATTTCGGTAAGGCTTGTGCAACTCCGAAACGCAAACTCACCTATACTTGTTACGCTGTCAGGGATTGTGATTTCGGTAAGGCTTGTGCAATCGTAAAACGCCTCTCTACCTATGCTTGTTACGCTGTCGGGGATTGTGATTTCGGTAAGGCTTGTGCAATCTTCAAATGCATAATCGCCTATACTTGTTACGCCGTCTGGGATTGTGATTGAGTTAAGGCTTGTGCAAAGATAAAACGCGCGCACGCCTATACTTGTTACACTGTCGGGGATTGTGATTTCGTTAAGACTTGTGCAATACTCAAACGCACTCTCACCTATTCTTGTCACACCGTATGGGATTATGATTTCAGTAAGGCTTGTGCAATTATAAAATGCATAATGACCTATGCTTGTTACGCCGTCGGGGATTGTGATTGAGGTAAGTATTTTGCAATAGTAAAACGCACCATCTGCAATCGTTTTTGTGCCGTCTTTTATAGCATAACTATCGCTTATTGTAGTTTTTGCATCTATTAAATGATTGCCTATGTATAAAACATCATTTTGCCAATTGTTGCTATCATTGTAATAGGCTGTACCATAAAACGCACAACTACCTATACTAGTAACACCATCGGGGATTGTGATTTCGGTAAGGCTTGTGCAACCTTCAAATGCATAACTACCTATGCTTGTTACGCTGCCATCACTTGGTATTGTGCTGTTTTTGCAACCGAAAATAAGTGTTTTAGTTGCCGTTTCTATAAGGCAATTACCTTCAGAACGATATACCGTATTACCACTTTGCACAACGATACTTTCCAAACCACTGCAATCAGAAAACGCACGCTCACCTATACTTGTTACACTATTGGGAATTGTAATTTCGGTAAGGCTTGTGCAACCGTGAAACGCATAACTACTTATACTTGTTACACTGTCGGGGATCGTAATTGAGGTAAGGCTATCACAATCGGAAAACGCATACCAACCTATAATTGTTACACTGTCGGGGATTGTGATTTCGGTAAGGCTATAGCAACCAGAAAACGCATAACTGCCTATACTTGTTACACCGTTGCCGATTGTAACTTCGGCAAGGCTATCGCAACCAGAAAACGCACTCTCACCTATACTTGTTACACTGTCGGGGATTGTGATTGAATTAAGGCTATCGCAATTGTTAAATGCATTGTCATTTATTTGTGTAACACCATTAGGTATAACTAAATCGGTTATCGGTTGACCGTTTAAACAAAGGTCATCAGCACAACACATTGGGTTTGAACTATAACCATCAAAATCTATATTACACCAAGCTGATAGGTCGGTTATATTTACGGTTTCAAGGCTTGTGCTATCATCAAACGCATAACTGCCTATACTTGTTACGCTGTCGGGGATTGTGATTTCGGTAAGGCTTGTGCATTTATAAAACGCATAATCACCTATACTTGTTACGCTGTCGGGGATTGTGATCGAATTAAGGCTATCGCAATCGTTAAATGCCCTATCGCCTATACTTGTTACACCGTTAGATATAACAACCGCTTTAATCAAACTACGGTATGAATACCATGGGGCATCACGCCAATCATAATCAGCCATATCACCGCTGCCGGTAATGGTTAATGTACCAGTTGCTTCATCAAATGAATATGTTAAATTTTCACCACAACTGCCGGTATAGCTTGTTGCAGTTTCGGCACCTGCTGTTAGTGCACCTATTGGCAGCGTGCAGATTATAATAGCCAATGCTAAAATTATTGCCAATAATTTTTTTGTTTTCATTTTAATAAAACCCTCCTTGTTGTTGACCTATTGGTATAAATTAAAAAAGTGCACCCACCGAAGTGAACGCACAAAAAACGCAAACTCCGATTTTAGTATACACTATTTTATTTTAAATTTCAATGATTATATATTTTGACTGTTTTAATGAATAATTGCGGTGGCGCATTGCGATGAAAATCAAATAATACGGATTACCACGCCACTATCGTGGCTCGTAATGACTGACGAGTAATGTTGTCATTGCGAAACGCGTTAGCGTTGTGGCAATCCGTTCCCATTTTTAATATTGCGATATATTTGCTGTGCAAATGCGATACAATCTGTGCTTACGTTTAGGTTGCCGTAGGCAAATATCGCTGCGTGGTTTGCCTACGGCTAATCACGCTTAAAGCCTTCACCTATTATTTCACCCGCATCGGTCACCACTATAAAGGCGCTATTATCGCACTCTTTTATTACATCGTGCACGGTTGCCGCCTCGTGCACGCGCACGGTGCACATAAGCATGGTGCGGCTTTCGCCCGTGTAGCCGCCCACGGCAGCAAGGCGTGTGACACCGCGACCAATATCACGGTTTATTTTTTGACAAATCACGTCGGGGTGGGCGGTAATCACATAAATTATCTTACCCCTGTCGGCGCCGTAGAGCAGGGTGTCCATCATACGGGTGGCAGCGTACATTGCCACAACCGAATAGAGCGCACTTTGGGCGTTTTTGTAAACCAGAGCGTTTAGTGCAATGACTACGCCGTCTGCCATTAGTATAATTTTGCCGACACTAAGGTGTCTGATTTTTCGGTTTATAAGCTTTGCCACAATATCTATGCCGCCGGTGGTCGCACCCCGTAGCAGTATAAGGCTTAGACCCACACCAAGAAGTATGCCGCCAAACATTGATGCCAATATGCCGTCAATTTTAAAATGCGGCAGCGCCCTTTCGGTAATATTAAGCACGGTTGACAACAGTATTGTCACAAAGGCGGTTTTTACCACAAAACGGCTACCCATTTTTTTGTAGCCGATAATCAGCACCGGTATATTAAAGGCAAAAAGCGCCGTGCCGGTGGGTATGCCGATTAGGTGATTTACCACCACGGCAATGCCCGTAAAACCGCCCGGCGAAATGCCGTTTGGTGACAAAAACATATTAACCGCCGCAGAGTAAACGGCGGTGCCCACAATAAAATAAAGTATATCAACCAAAAATTTATAGCGTTTTTGCATTACAAAAAACCTCCATACAGTTATTTTGTACGGAGGCTTTAATTTATATTCTTTTAAACGGTTTGGTTTTTCCAAATAATTTCAAAAAGCTGCTTTTCACGGTCGGTCTGCCCCGACAAATGAAAAAAGCCAAACAGACACTCAAGCCCTGTTGCCGTGTGGTATTGCCCACCCGTTGCACTTTTTGGTGTGTTGCCGGTATGAAAATTACGACCACGACGAAAAATCGACAGCTCTTTTTCGGAAAGCTCGCCCTCTATCAGCGAAAACGCCTCAGCCTGTGCGGTGGCGCTTACATACTTTACCGAAAGCGCGTGCAAATCGCCCGACGAACGGTTTATTTCGGCAAGTCGCGTGCGCACCAATAGTCCGTAAACCGCATCGCCGACAAAAGCAAGCACCGACGGGCTTAATAAATTTACATTATCCATATTGCACCTCAGTCATTGGAGAGCCGAGCACGATAAGGTTTTGTATATCGCCTTTTGTCAAATAAAAATTTGACGATAAAAACTCGGAACGACCTGCCAATGATAAATTTTTTGTTGTCACGAAGACACGAAACGCAGATAGGCCGGCGCCTATCAAGTGACAAGGCGATGTGACAGCGTAAAATTTACATTGTCAGGCTTGTCGGGTTCGACTCTCCAATGACTTAATCCACAAAATCAAATTCAACATCATAAACGCTGACGGTGTCGCCTTCCTGCACGCCGGCTTTGCGCAATGCATCTATAATGCCGGTTTGGCGAAGCACACGTTCAAAATATTGAAGCGACTCATAATCGTCAGGATTAACATCGTTCATAACATCCATAATCCACGGTGCATCTTCGATAAAATAAACCCCGTCGCAAACACGAATGTTAAAGGTGCGCTTTTTGCTTGAGGTTAAATCAAGCTGTGGCTTTGGCTCTGCCTCATAAACCTTAATGGCGGGTAGCTTTGCAAGGGTGGCAGCAACATAGTTTATAACATCCTGCGTGCCCTCGGCAATTGCCGCCATAACGGGGAAAAATTTATAACCCTTGTCTTCAAAATATTTGGCTATGCGTGCAACATCTTCCTCTTCGCAGAGGTCGCATTTGTTGCCCACAACAACCTGTGGGCGGTCCTTTAGCTCGTCACTGAAAACGGCGAGCTCGGCATTAATCTTATCAAAATCCTCTATCGGGTCGCGGCCCTCGCTACCCGAAACGTCGATAACATGTATAAGCATTCGGCAACGCTCAACATGGCGTAAAAACTCGTGACCAAGACCTATGCCCTCGCCCGCACCCTCAATAAGACCGGGGATATCTGCCATTACAAACGAGCTGCCCTCACCCATACTTACCACACCTAAAACGGGTGTAAGAGTGGTAAAGTGATAGTTGGCAATTGTAGGTCTTGCACCGCTTACCACCGATATAAATGTGGATTTGCCCACATTTGGAAAACCGATAAGACCAACGTCGGCAAGCAGCTTTAACTCAAGCGTTACGTCAAGCTCTTCGCCGGGGTTGCCGTTTTTGGCAAAACGGGGTATTTGACGGGTAGAGGTTGCAAAATGATTGTTGCCCCAACCACCGTTGCCGCCTTTTGCTATTACCACCGGCTTGTCGTCTGACAGGTCAGCAATAATTCTGCCCGTTTCACTATCCTTTACAATTGTGCCGCGCGGCACACGTATCAGCAGCTTTGGTGCAGTTTTGCCGGTGCGGCGATCGGTCTTGCCGTTTTCGCCGTTTTCGGCTAAATACTTGCGCTTATAGCGAAAATCTGCCAAAGTAGAAAGATTGTCGTCCACCTGAAAAACAATATCGCCGCCTCTGCCGCCGTCACCACCGTCAGGTCCGCCTGCGGCTACATATTTTTCACGATGAAAGGATACCGCACCGTTGCCGCCGTCGCCTGCTTTTAAATGTATATTTGCTATATCTACAAACATTTATACTTCCTCAAAATCCTCAAATTCTTCAAAATCTTCTTCAAAATCCATGGGCGCATTTACAACATTTTCGTAAAGCTGCTGTGCGATTTCAAGGTCATCTTCGTTTACATAAATTTCTACCGCACTAAAGCCGCCGCCAAATACGATTTGCATACTGTCGTCGCTTTCGTCACAGGTAAAGTTTATGCCGTTGTCACGAAGTACATCCTTGTAAATTTCTGCCGCTACAACATTTTCAACCGTTGCCGCAATTACAGGCTTTTTAATGATAAGTGCCTCTTCGGCTGCCTTTTTTGCCTCGACTTCAGCCTTTTGCTGTAGCTCCTGCTCATACATTTCAAAGGTTTTAAGCTCTGCACCGCAAACGGCACAGATGTCGGCATCGTTTTCACACTCGACACCGCATACATGACATGTTTTCATAATATCACCTTGCTTTAAAGAATAAAAAAATCGAGCGACTACATTTTAAAATGTTCGCCGCTCGGTTTAATTTTTAATTATTGTTCCACAGCGTAGATGCTAACCTGCTTGCGGTCTCTGCCTACGCGTTCAAACTTAACCTTACCGTCGATAAGTGCGAATAAAGTATCGTCAGAACCACGGCCAACATTGTTGCCCGGGTGGATGTGTGTTCCTCTTTGGCGAACTAGTATGTTACCTGCGAGCACGAACTGACCGTCTGCACGCTTTACACCAAGACGCTTTGCTTCGCTGTCGCGACCGTTCTTGGTTGAACCCATACCTTTTTTATGAGCGAACAACTGAATGTTAATTTTTAACATTATCTACACCTCCGTAATAATCCTAATTCGTTTACTGTACTGTTTTGAAAGCTCGGTTAAATGAAGTTTTAAGCCATTTAGCACCGCCACGGTTTCTTTGCAAGGGGCATCTACCGTAACAAGCATTTTTGCGTCGTCTATCGTCGCAAAACACTTATCACCGATTATCTCAATTATAGTGTTTGCCGCCATATATGCAGCACTTGAAACTGCCGAGCAAACGATTTTGCCCTCAAAGTCATTTTCGTCGCATGAGCTGTGACCGAAAATTTCAAAGCCGACTATGCTTCCGTCTTTCAGAAATTTTACACGTGTCATATCAAATTAGCCGATTTCGGTAATCTGTACTTTTGTGTAAGGCTGTCTGTGACCCATTTTGCGTGAGCTGCTCTTTTTGGGTTTGTAGGTAAATACTGTTACCTTTTTGCCCTTGCCGTTTTTAACAACGGTGCCCTTTACAAAAGCATCTTTTACATAGGGCTTGCCAACCTTTAAAGTTCTGTTGCAAACAGCAACTACTTTGTCGAAGGTTACCTCTGAGTCAACCTGGGCATCGAGCTTTTCAACGTAGATAACGTCGCCGTTTTCTACACGGTATTGCTTACCGCCTGTTTCGATAATTGCGTACATTTTTTACACCTGCCTGATATTTTACAGTCTCGCTAAAGTTAGGCGTGCACATCAAAATTTTGAGCGCAACTTACAAAGCCCACATTATGCGGCTCGACTATTCTATCACAACAAACATCCTTTGTCAAGAAAATATTTTGTTTTTTTACCTTAACGGGTATTACCGCACTTTTTTACTTGATAAAATATATAATATATGATAATATAATATGAATACTTATATATTAATCGCTCGAAAGGAGTGGGCTTGGTGTCTGATAACCGTGCTATCGGCATTTTTGATTCGGGACTTGGCGGTCTTACCGTTGCCCGTGAAATCAAAAGACTTTTACCAAACGAAAATCTTGTCTATTTTGGCGATACAGGCCGCGTGCCCTATGGCACACGAAGCCACGATACAATCAAAAAATACGCTTTGCAGGACGAACAGTTTTTGTTAAGTCACGATGTAAAGCTTATCGTTGCCGCCTGCGGCACCGTTTCATCTGTAGCCTATGACACCGCAAAGGTTTTGCCCGTTCCGTTTGTTGAGGTGGTATCCCCTTCGGTAAAGGCGGCAATCCGTGCTACCAAAAACGGCAAAATCGGTATACTTGCCACCAGTGCCACCATAAACAGCGGCGCACACAAAAAGCAAATTCTTGACGTTTTGCCTAATGCCACCGTTATAGAATCAAGCGGCACACTACTTGTCCCCCTTGTAGAAGAGGGTTGGACAGGTGACAACGACATAATAGCGTTAGAAACGCTTAAACGTTATCTCGCGCCTATGATAGAGCAGGGTGTTGACACGCTGATTTTAGGCTGCACACATTTTCCCGTTTTGTCGGGCGCTATTAAAAACATTTTGGGCGATAAGGTTACACTTATTAATATGGGTGTATCCACCGCTAAGGTTGTAAAGGATGTTTTGGAAGGCTCTGACAGCCTAAACGACGGCAGCACAGTAGCCGAATATAAATTTTATGCCAGCGATAAAACCGCCGCATTTAAACAGACGGTTAGGGCGCTCTTGGGCGAACGTAAAAAGGATATAGAAATCGAACAGGTAGATGTTGAAAAATTATGAAAAAGGTTTTAATTAAAATCAAAGGCACCCAAGGCGCAGATGACGAGCAAGCGGTTATAGAGCTTGCCACCGAGGGTGTTATGCGACAGTTTGAGGACGAATATATTTTAAGTTACAGCGACGACCAAACTGTAGAAGGCTCTAACACCAAAACACAACTCACCGTAAAAGGCGATAAAACGGTTATTTTAGAGCGACGGGGCGACCTTAATTCTCGTCTTGTCATTACCGAGGGCGAGCGTAATCAATGCCTTTACGCCATACCGCAAGGCTCACTTACTTTGGGTATATACGGCAAAGAGGTTAAATGCAATTTAAACGAAAGCGGCGGTCGATTAAAAATGGCTTATGCAATAGATGCCAATTTAGAACCGCTTAGTGAAAATACTGTTGAAATCACAGTGGAGGAAAGATAACAATGTCAATTTTAGTAGCAGAAACAAAAAAACAAATCGAAGATTTGCTGATAGCTGCGGCAAACAAAGCTATGCAAAAGGGTGATTTGCCCGAGTGCGAGCTATCCCCCTTTAAGGTAGAGGTTCCTGCCGACCGCAAAAACGGCGATTATGCCGTAAATGCAGCAATGGTTTGGGCACGCGGCTTTAAATCGGCACCTCGCGCCATTGCAGAAAAACTAATGGCTAACGCCGATTTTGAAGGCACATATATTGAAAAGTTTGAAATTGCCGGCCCCGGCTTTATAAATCTGTTTTTGTCGGACAAGTACTATGCCGGCATTGTTGCCGACGTTTTGGCAAAGGGTGCCGATTACGGCAAAAGCAACTATGGCGCAGGCAAACGTGTGCTTGTTGAATTTGTATCGGCAAACCCCACAGGGCCCATGCACATAGGCAATGCCCGTGGCGGCGCATTGGGTGACTGCTTGGCGGCTGTAATGGAGGCTGCCGGCTTCTACACCGAGCGTGAATTTTATATAAATGATGCGGGTAATCAGATAAACAAGTTTGGTCTGTCATTAAGCCTTCGTTATCAACAGCTTTTTGCTGACGGCATAGAAATGCCCGAGGACTCATACCACGGTGACGATATTGTTGCCCATGCAAAAGCCTTTGCCGAAATAAACGGCGATAAATTTATGGCACTTGACGAGGAAACCCGCCGCAAGGCTTTGGTAGAGTTTGCGCTGCCTAAAAACATCGAGGGTCTGCAGACCGACCTACGCAAATACCGCATTGAATATGACACTTGGTTTAAAGAAAGCACGCTTCATAATAACGGCGAAGCCGCCCGTATTATAGAGCTGCTAAAGCAAAGCGGTCACACATATACACAAGAAGACGCCCTCTGGTTTAAAGCTACCGATTTTGGTTGTGACAAAGACTTTGTGCTGGTTCGTGCCAACGGAGTGCCAACATACGTTGTGCCCGATATTGCATACCACTACAACAAGCTTGAAACCCGTAAGTTTGACAAGGCTATCGATATTTTGGGTGCCGACCACCACGGCTATGTGCCACGTCTAAAAGCGGCTCTTACCGCTTTGGGTGTAGATGCCAACCGATTAGATGTTGTGCTTATGCAAATGGTACGCCTTGTACGTGACGGCGAGGTTATTAAGGCATCTAAACGCTCGGGCAAGGCAATTACATTGGTAACACTTTTGGACGAAGTTCCGATTGATGCCGCAAGATTTTTCTTTAACCTGCGCGAGCCTAACTCTCACTTTGATTTTGATTTAGACTTGGCAGTTAGCGAAAGCAACAGCAACCCCGTTTATTATGTGCAGTACGCTTATGCACGTATTTGCAGCGTGCTTCGCAACCTTGCCGAAGGCGGCACCGAAAAACGCGACTGCACCGAGGATGAGCTTTCATTGCTTTCGGCACCCGAAGAGCGTGAGCTTATTATTCACCTTTCAGAAATGACGAATGAGATTATCCAATCGGCAAAAAGCTATGACCCTGCTCGTCTTACCCACTATGTTAACGAGCTTGCGACAAAGTTCCACAAATTTTATGCTGCCTGCCGTGTAAAAGGCGACGATGAGGCACTGACACAAGCACGCTTAAATCTTTGCTATGCTACCGGTATTGCAATTAAAAATGTGCTTGATATGCTGAAAATCAATGCGCCCGAAAAGATGTAATTTTTGCTTTTATTGAAAGAAGGTTTTAACTATGAAAAAAGACAACCGCAATCTTACAATGCTTATGGACCTGTATGAAATGACCATGGCAAACGGTATTATGCAAAGTGATATGTGCGATACCATTACATATTTTGATATGTTCTTTCGCCGTATACCCGACAACGGCGGCTATGCCATTATGGCAGGTATTGAGCAGCTTATCGATTATCTAAACGACCTGCATTTTGATGACAGCGATATTGAATATTTAAAATCGCTCAACCTGTTTTGTGACGAGTTTATAGATTATCTTCGAGATTTTAAATTTACCTGTGATGTTTGGGCAGTGCCCGAGGGTACGCCCATATTCCCTAATGAGCCTATCGTTACGGTGCGTGGTCCTGCAATTCAGGCTATGCTTATTGAAACAATGGTGTTGCTTACCATTAATCATCAGTCGCTTATTGCCACCAAGGCAAACCGCATTGTGCGTGCCGCCAAGGGTAGACCCGTTATGGAGTTTGGTGCACGCCGTGCACAGGGTGCTGACGCCGCCTACTACGGTGCACGTGCCGCAATTATCGGCGGTTGCACCGGTACATCTGATATAAAAACCGCAAAGGACTTTGGCACCAAGGCATCCGGCACCATGGCTCACAGCTGGGTACAGCTGTTCCCCGACGAATACACCGCCTTCCGCACCTATGCCGAGACCTACCCCGACAGCTGTATGCTGCTGGTTGACACATTTAATGTGCTGAAGTCCGGTATACCAAATGCCATTAAGGTTTTTGACGAGGTGTTAAAGCCACGTGGCTGTCGCCCGCTTGGTATTCGTATTGATAGCGGTGATATTGCCTATCTTTCTAAACGTGCCCGCAAAATGCTTGATGATGCAGGCTATCCTGATGCTAAAATTTGTGTTTCAAACTCACTTGACGAACATCTTATACGCGATATGGATATTCAGGGCGCTAAAATTGACAGCTACGGCGTTGGTGAACGACTGATTACCGCATCAAGCGAGGCGGTTTTCGGCGGTGTATACAAGCTGGTTGCCACCGAGCAGGACGGCGTTATCACACCAAAAATCAAGATTAGTGAAAACATTGCAAAAATCACCATACCCGGTGTTAAAATTCCGTGGCGCCTTTATGATAAGACCACCAAAAAGGCTATCGCAGATGTTATTACACTAAACTATGAAAAAATTGACGACAGCAAGCCATACGAAATTTTTGACCCAACATATACCTGGAAGCGCAAAACCGTTACCGATTTTATTGCCGAAAAGCTGCAGGTTAAAATATTTGAAAAGGGCAAACAGGTTTACACCTCACCTTCTGTAAGCGAAATTGCCGCAAAGCGTGCAACATTGGTTGAAAATTTATGGGACGAGGTTAAGCGTTTTGAAAAACCGCACACCTATTATGTTGATTTAAGTGAGGACCTTTGGAATCAGCGCAACGAGCTTTTAAACCAAGCCAACAAAAAGGAGATTTAAAAATGAAAAAATTATTAAGTATTGTTCTCTGCCTTGTATTTGTATTTTCTTTTACCGCTTGCGGCGATAAAAAAAGCGAAGGCGAGCTTGACGTTGATGTTGAATACTATGCAAAGCTCGGTCAAATTGCCGACGTAGATTACACCTTGGGCGGTGATGTGGACGATGCCAAAAAATCGTTAGAAGCTGACGATAATGCCAAAGCCGAGGCTGCCGCCGAAGGCGAACACGTTCATGCCGGCTTTTCTGAATATCCTGCCGGCAAATATACCGTTATGAGTGACGGAAGCGTGGCTTGTTGCTATGAAACCGATAAAAAGAATAACGGCATTACCCATATTGTAAAATACGGCGACGCTTACGGTTTTTATCAAGGTGCTATATCCACACAGGTTCGTGACACTATGTCAGATTTAGGATTTGATGCCACCGAACGTGATGCCGAAAAGGGCGAATTGTTCTTTTTGCCCGGTTCTGTAGGGCTTACTGTGTTAGAATACAAAATCAAAGACACCGCTGTATTGTTTGTTTTTGCCGAGCATGCCTTAAGCGCTACCGTTATATATTAATTTTATTTTCAGGAGACTCTAACCCCTTATGCTTTTAAACGAAAAACTTTTAAGCGGCACATTCCCCGCTCTTGCTTTGCGCGGATTGGTCGCTTTCCCTAATATGCTGCTGACATTAGATGTCGGACGAAAAAAATCAATATTGGCTCTTGAATCAGCGATGGATAAAAACACACCCATTTATCTTGTTGCTCAAAAGGATATTTTGGTTGAGGAGCCAAAAGCCTCCGATCTTTATGATATAGGCTGTCTTTGTCGCGTGCGACAGGTGCTTAAAATGCCCGACGGAGACGCAAAGGTGCTTGTAAAAGGCGTTTACCGCGCACGCCACATAAACTTTGCCGATACCGGCGCACATTATGTTGCCACAATAGAAAAATGTGAGGATAAGCCTATCCGCAACCGCGAGGTATATATCGAAAGTCTTATCCGCCGCATACGTACCGAGTTTGACCGTTTTGCAAATACTATTCAAAATCTACCCAATGATATTGTTTTAAATGTTGCAACCAACGAAAATTTAAGTGCACTTTGTGACTTTATAGCATTTAATATGCCGGCTCCCTATGACGACAAGCAGTATGTGCTTGAACAATTAAATGTTGTAACCCGTGCTAAAGTATTGATTGAATTGCTCAGCAAAGAGCGAGAGGTAGCCGAGATTGACAACAAAATCAGCCAAAAAACCCGCATTCGCATTGACGAAAATCAGCGCGATTATTACCTTAAAGAACAAATGAAGGTGATAAGCGACGAGCTTTACGGTGACGACTCTTTAGGCGAAATTGACGATTTTCATAATCTTACCGAAGCGCTTAATGCGCCTGACGAGGTCAAGGAAAAAATCCACACCGAAATTAACAAGCTTTCAAAAATGCCGCAGGGTGCGCACGAGGGCACCGTTTCAAGAAACTATATCGAAACCTGCCTTGCTCTTCCTTGGAACAAGGTAGATAACGCCGTTGTTGATATCAAAAAGGCGCAAAAAATACTTGACCGTGACTTTTACGGTCTTAACAAGGTTAAAGAGCGCATTTTAGAAATGCTGTCGGTATATGCATTAAGCCCTGAATCAAAGGGCAATATTCTATGCCTTTATGGCCCGCCCGGTGTGGGTAAAACCTCCATCGGCAAAACGATTGCCGAATGTATGGGAAGACGTTATCAACGTATATCGCTTGGCGGTATGCACGACGAGGCGGAAATTCGAGGTCACCGTAAAACATATATAGGTGCTATGACCGGCAAGATTTTGACTGCTATAAAAAATGCAGGCACCTCTAACCCGCTTATCTTACTTGACGAAATTGACAAATTAGGCTCTGATTATAAGGGCGATCCGTCAAGTGCGCTGCTTGAGGTGCTTGACCCCGAGCAAAATGTAAACTTTACCGATAATTTCCTTGAAATGCCATACGACCTTAGCCGTGCGGTATTTATTACAACGGCAAATTCACTTGATACAATACCGGCACCGCTGCTTGACCGTATGGAGGTTGTATCACTTGACGGCTATACCCGTGAAGAAAAATTTAATATCGCAAAACGCCATATTGTACCACGTGAAATTATATCTCACGGACTTAATACCAAAAACTGCAAATTTGCCGACAATGCCATTTACGGCATAATAGATTTTTATACCCGTGAAGCAGGCGTGCGAAAGCTGCAACGTGCCATAGGTTCGCTTTGCGGCAAGGCGGCAAAGCAAATTGCCGAAGGCAGCAGCCAAAAGGTAACCCTAAAGGCTGCCGACCTTGAAAAATTGTTGGGTCATAAAAAATATCGCCCCGAGGTAATTTTACCTGCAGACGAAATCGGTGTAATAAACGGTCTTGCTTGGACTGCTGTCGGCGGTGAAATTATGCAAATGGAGGTAGCCGTCTTAGAGGGCAGCGGCAAAACCGTGCTTACGGGCAACCTTGGCGATGTTATGAAAGAATCGGCACAGGCAGCCATCACCTTTGTGCGTGCAAACGCCTCAAAATACGGTATAGACCCCGATTTTTACAAAACACGTGATATTCATATCCACGCCACCGAATCTGCCGTTCCCAAAGACGGCCCATCGGCAGGTGTTACCATTACCACAGCACTAATTTCTGCCCTTACAGGTCGTGCTGTGCGCCGTGACATTGCCATGACGGGTGAAGTATCTATACGAGGCAGAGTTCTTGCTATTGGCGGACTTAAAGAAAAGTCTATGGCGGCATACCGCGGCGGTGTAAAGCAGATTTTTATACCGTTTGACAATGTGCCGGACCTTGACGAGGTTGACAAAACCGTGCGTGAAGCGGTTGAGTTTATACCCGTAAAATATGCAACCGATATTGTTGACCGTGCGCTATTGCCGATAGAGGAAAAGAATCCTCAAAAGCCTGAATATATCACAGCCGACAACACAAAGCACACAGCCATAAGAAACTGAGGTATAGCTATGAATTGGAATAAGGTAGAATTTGAAGCCGCCTTTGGCACGCTTGAGCAGCTTACCCCCTCTGATGCGCCCGAAATATGCTTTTCGGGTCGGTCAAACGTGGGTAAATCGTCGCTTATTAACAAGATACTTAACCGTAAATCGATTGCGCATGTGAGTTCTACCCCCGGCAAAACCGTAACGGTAAACTTTTACCGATTAGACGAGTTTCGTCTTGTGGACCTACCGGGTTACGGCTATGCAAAGGTAGGCGGTAAAGACCGCGAGCGTTGGGCAGAGCTTATGGAAGGTTATTTTCGCACCGACCGCAATATAAAGTTGTGCCTTCAGCTTATAGATATGCGCCACCCCGCCACCGATTTTGATATATCAATGCTTGAATTTTTAGACTATTACGATATTCCGTATGCGGTAATACTTACCAAATGCGATAAGCTTAACAAGACCGAATTTAACAACCGCCTTACCGCTTTAAGAGAGGAATTAGGCGAATTTGGTGAAGGCATTGACATCATTCCCTTTTCGGCACTTAAAGGTACGGGCGCTAACGATATCCGCACAGCGATAGAAAAAGCATTAACCAATGCATAATTCACAATGCACAATGCACAATTAAACAAAACACAAGCCTCTGCACAATGCAAAGACTTGTGTTTTTATTTATATTCAAACCTTTTATATGTTTGCAAATCTTTTTTATATCGGCTTATATAATATTTTGCCATATTGAGATTTTGCTCACTAAAGTTGCCGCACTCAATCGCGGTGGCACCGGGTATATCGCCCTCAAAGTCACACACAAAATCGCACATATCAATTACCAAATCATAAACATCATCTGATTTTAAATAACCGAACATAACAAGGTAACAGCCGGTACGGCAGCCCATAGGACCAAAATATACAACATCGTCTTTTTGTGCGCTGTTTCGTAAATATGTAGCACACAAATGCTCTATTGTGTGAAGCGCAGGTATGTCTATTACCGGCTCACGGTTGGGTGCCGTAATGCGCAGGTCAAAGGTGGTAAGCACAACCCCGTCTTTTTGGTCTCGGCGTGACACATAAAGCCCCGACTCTAATGTTAAGTGATTTATTTTAAAGCTTTCTATTCTATCCATATTACACCTCACTGGGCTTAAATGCAGGCATTAATTGAAGCTTAAACAAATTCATTTTATGCTTGCGGTCAATGAGTGCCTTTTTATCGAGGTCGTCAATTTCGCCCGTGCGGATATAGCGGTCAAGCTCGGCATAGGTAAAGCCCAAGTTTTCCTCATCGGTTTTGCCGCAAAGACCGTCTATCGGCACCTTGTCTACCAAATCGTCAGGTAGCCCCAGCACACGACCAATCTCTTTAACCTCGGTCACGGTAAGATTTGCCATTGGTGAAAAGTCACCTGCTGCATCGCCGTAACGGGTAGAATAACCAACCCAATCCTCTGACAGATTGCAGGTGTTAACCACCCTGCCGTCAAGCGACTGACCCACGGCATAAAGAATTGACATTCTGATACGGGGCGGCAAATTAACCTTTGATTGCACCGAAACATCCAAATCCTTTGGCATAGAGTTTAACACACCCTCTACCGCATCTTTTATATTAATTTCATAATGCTTTATACCCAAATGGTTTACAAGGCTGTATGCCGCATCTATATCGTGCTGCTCGCCCTGTGGCATAAGCACGCCGATAACACGGTCCTTACCCAGTGCCTCAACACAAAGTGCCGCTGCGACCGAGCTGTCCTTGCCGCCCGAAATACCCAGCACCGCATTGCAGCCACGACCGTTATTGTCAAAAAATTCTTTAATCCAAGCTACACATTCATTTTTTATCTTTACTGCATCAAACAAAAGTAGCACCGCCTTTATTTTGATTTGTTATTATTATATCACAAAGATATTTAAAATCAAATCATTTATAAAGACGGTGCTTTAAATTTAGTTTGTTGAAAATTTTAATTTAAGCTTACTTAGCTTTTTTTAGTTTGCGAATAGATGCCGTAAACAAACCACCACTTATAAACAACAGTGCAAAAAGCTCTCCGATGTTTATCTGTTGTCCTGTTTTGGGGCTGGTTGGCGAACTGTCGCCGGTTGGAGGATTAGATGGCTGTGTTGGAGGCTGCGGCGGCTCAACGACTTCGTTATATTCATTTACAAAGTCTATGCTGTCAACGTATTTTTCGCCCTTTTGTACGGTATAGCTTGCCTTTACTCCGCCCTCTAAGTCGTCTTCAACCGTTACGGTGATGTTGTACACCGTGTCGTCATATTTAACTTCGTCAATAGTTTCGCCGCCGTTTACTTCTTTTGCCACATAGTAGTATGTTTCACCTATTTGGTCTGCGGTGAAATTAAGTTCGAACTTAAATTTACTGTTTACGTTTTTAACGGTTGCTACAACGTTTTCAGATGCATTAAAGTTTTCATCTGCGCTGTAAAGCTTAAACTCAAACTCGTTATCCTTTAGCTCGCCGTTCTTTAAGGTCTTTGTGCCGTTTAGCGGAACCGTTGTGCTGCCGGAAGCCGCATATTGGTTTACAAACACAGCCGCTTCTTGCGGTATGCCGTTAGAATCGGTTATAAGGGTTTCTGCTATAAGCTGTCCCTTAAGATTATCGGTTACGTTAACATATACTCCGTATACATTCGGGTCATAGCTTACGCCGCCAACATTGCCGACTACCTCTTTTATAATAAAGTAATAATCGCCGATTTTGTCAAACGAACGCTCAAACTTAAAGCTGCCGTCTGCCGCGTTTGAAACGGTGCCAAGCGGGTTGCCCTCCGCAAAGCTTGGGTCTGACTCAAAGAGTGCAAACTCAAACTCGTCTGCGTTTAGGTCACGACCCTCTAAAAGCTTATCACCTAAAATCTCTATATTTGCGGGGATTGATTTATAGGTGTTTTCAAACACTATGCCATCAGGAGCATCTTGACCGTTTTTGGTGTAGCTTACGGGGCCAAGCACTAACTCACCCAAGCCGTTGTCGATTATAACAACGGTTGCTGTAAACAGCGACGAATCAAACTCAATGTCATATATGCCCTCGGTTATCTTTTCTTTTACCGAATAGGCGTATGTTCCTGCTTTGGTATAGGTAATGGTCGGGAATATGATGTCGCCGTTTTCTGCATTTTTTGCAGTGTAGCTTATGTCGGTTTCTTGACCGTTGACATCAAGCTCGGTCATAACAAAGATAAATTCATCATTTACAAGACTTCTTTCGGTTGTGCCCGAAAGGCTTTTTAGTATTTTTGTGCCTTCTATTGCATAGTCCTTAGGCTGTGCTGTATAGGTGTTTACAAACTCAATAAAGTCATCTTCATCATTTACAACATCATATTTTGCCGAAAGCACGCCGTCCACATCAGAAACGGCAACTGACACACGATAAACATTTTTGTCAGTGGTAATGCCATTTTCGTCAAGTGATGTTTCAACCACATTATAGAAATAATTGCCAACCTTGTTAAATCTCAGCACATCGTCAAAGATAACCTTGCCGGTCTTATCGTTTGTTCCGACAAGAACGGTGGCCTCTGCACCTGTTGCAGGGTCATAGCTTTTAACCGCAAATGTGAAGTCGTTGCCCTCAAGCGCCTTGTTGTTTAATTTCTTGCTTACAAACTCGATTGGAAGAATTGTGTCGTAGGGGTCATAAATATTTGTAAAGGCTGCATTCATTTGGTTTGTTGCGCCGCTTTCACCGTTTTCGGTTTTGTAAATCACGGCACTTTTAACACCAAGGCCGTTGTCGTTAACCTTGATTGTCACATTGATTTCTTCTGAGCTATAGCTCCAGCCCTTTGGTATGGGATTTGGAGCGATTTCTTTTAAGATAAAGCTGTGCTCGCCGATTTCGGTAATATTGTCTATTATCAAGCGTGTAGTGCCTGTACCGGTTGTCTGTTCAGAAACGTAGGTCGGAGTGCTTTCACCCGCTTTGTAAAGACCAAAGGTAAAGCCTGAAAGCTTTGGAAGTGTGCTTCCGCTATCGTTAGTAACCGATTTGTGTATTTCTACTGCTACATTTGTGTTGCCGGTTGCAGAGTAGGCGTTTGTAAACTGTGTCGAAATCTTAAAGCCGTCGGTTGCATTACCTGTTATTACGGGGTTGTTTTCGCGGAAGCCTCTAACGCTTGTTACCTCAATACTGCCGTCCATATCGTTATCGGTTACATCAACCGCAAATGCGTGTACGGTTTTGTCGTAAGCCACTCCCTCTACTGCACCAACTTCAGGCTCAAGCTCTACCACTCGGTAATAATATGAGCCTACATTGCTGTATTCTTCTGCTTGTATTACGGTGGTAAAATCAAAACTCTTATTGTTTTTGTTTACCGTCTGTGCGGCACCGATTTGTGCCCAAATTCCGTTATCGTTGCGCTGTAGCACAAATTCGTAAACATCATTATCGGTCCACTCGTCAGGTATGCGGCCGGTTAATGTTTTTTCGCCTTTAAGCTCTATAATGTTAGGCTGTGTGCTGTCGGGTGCATAGGTGTTTACCACTATAACAGATGCTGTAGTATCTGCCGCCATTTCGACCTTACCGTCGCCTGCAACACCATTGTCAAAGTAGCTCGCGCTAAAGCCCTTGTGGTCTACAGGGTCAAGCGTCTCGGTAACGGTAGCCTTGGTGCCGGCGGGTATATCATAAATTTCAAACTGCTCGCCGTGAGCTAATGTGATGTATTCATTATCACCTACTACAACCTTGCCATCAGCATTAGTTGTAACAGCACCGTTGTTAAAGCTTTGACCCGCCAGCGGCGCTCCGTTAAGCTCTAATGTTACGGCAATGTTAAATTCTTTATTTGGCAATGTATACTCGCTGCCAAACGGATGCTCGATTTCTTTTGATACAACAAGATTACCTTTTCCTCTTAAAGAGTTTACAAACTCAGCATTTTGGAAGCTGTTTGCCGCTACTGTAAGATTTACTTCTTCTACATTGTCAGAATTTATCAAGCTTAAAATATATTCGGAATCCTTTGTCTCTTTTACGTTGATAACATCTTCTGCTATCATACCGCCGATGTATATGCTCTCTCCTGCTTTCAGCGACACGCTTGCAGTGCCGTCATTAAACTGAACAAAGGTTTCAGCCGACCTGCCGTCAGCAAAGATTTTATATGCGGGATAATTTGTGCTGTCATCTGAATTTGTGGTGTTGGTTAGCACAAATTCAAACGCTTTATCGGTAGTGGGCGTACCGTCCATCAATCGCTTGCTGAGCTTTATACCGGTTTCGGTATTTAGCGTAAGCTTACCGTTGTTACCAAGCGTTGAACCAAAAACAAAGCTATGATCGGTTTCATCCACATGGTGTCCGTATATATCGGTAAATGGTGCTTCAGAAAAGGTTAGCGTGCCGGTTGTATTTGTTGCTTTTGGCACAACAAATCCGTTATAATCACGACGAACCGTGCCTGCCGGTATATACCAACTGTTATCATCTTTTTTAACTGCGGCATCGCGAGCATCTGAAGTCAAGGCGTGATATACAGTTTCTGTTGTGTACGAGCTTGCGCTGTCCTTTTTATATACTGTATAGCCGTGATATACTGTACCTGTAGGCTTGGCTGTGCCGATATATTTTGTTCCGGCAGCATCGCTATAAACCTCAGTATCATCTTGATAGTAATAACGGTCATTTTCTCTAGCCGGTCTAAAGTAACTAAAGGCATTTACCTTACCGTAACCTGTAGAATTATCGACCTCATACTGATTGGTGTAAAAATTAACCGAGCCGTCAGCGTTGGTGTTTGCTGACAAATACTCAGCCGACACCATATCCTTTACGTTGTATTCATTTATTTTACTGTCGAGTGCTACTTCATACACAAGTTGAATGGGGGTTGTAGCACCTTTGTTTTCCAGATTTTCTATTTCGCCTTCTTCATTTAATGTAACGGCATAGGTAATGGTGGGAATAAGTGATGCCGGAATTGCAAACACAACGGTTTCTTCGCCGGTTTTAATGTCCTCACGCACCTGAACTGTTGCATACATCATATCTGATGCAACGTGTGCATTAGCTTCACCTAAGTATCCGTAGGATTTTATTATATATGCCGGACGGGTAGCATCGGTAAGACTGCTGTCTGCAGGGTCAGGCATTGTGGTGATACCCTCATGCCAAAAGCCCAAATATTGACCCTGAGCATTTGCATACCAACCTATATAGTTAGAAAAATTATTTCTATCGGTATAACTTAACTGTCCGTTTGCATAAGCAAGACCTATAAGTGTACGTGCTTGTTCGGCTGTAGCTAAACCAAGTCGTTGTTGTACTGCTGCTACCATTTCGTCGCCAAGCGCGGTAGGATTATCGTATGTGCCAAGCAGACCGCCGCCTGCAACAAAATTACTTGACAGGTCGGCACCCGAAAATAGGGTGTTGCCTATTCGTATACCTTTTATATCGGTAAGCTTCATATACTTGCCGATTTTATCATTAAAGGTAATATAGCCGGATAAGTCTTCATCACCCTGCACAAGAGTAGGATAGTATATTGATTGAAGTTCAATATCGGCTACTATTGCAGCAAATGCCTTTTTAAGTGCATCAGCAAGAGTGCCGTTTGATGAATCGGTATAGTCGTCAGAATTAAAATAACTGTTTACATAGGTTGACGATAGCCCGTCAACCTTTCTAACCGAGTAACCGTCGCCAAGTGAAAAACTATTGCCGGTTTCATTATTGTAATCGCTCCAAAGTTTTGCTATTGCAGTAGAATTTTCCACGGGGTTAAGCACGCTTGTTGCAACCGCCTTTTCGTATGCAATTTGTGTAGCATTCATATTGCGGTTGCTACCTATTGCAAGACCCAAGGTATAAAACAGCGAGTTTGTATTGTAATGCTCCTCTATTTGCTGTTTTGCATAAGCCGCTGTAAGCTGGGTAACAAAGCCTATTGCGGTAGATGTGCTGCTGCCACTGCCCATATTGCGTGAGTTGAGTGTTCTGAAATCACTTGAAGCGTATGTTGGTGCGCCGTCGGTCATAACAACCATTATAGGTTTGCGGTTTTGAAGGTCGGTATTACCGCTTGCTGTAAACAACTCCATACCTCTTATAATACCGCTTTGAATATAGGTGCCGCCCTCTACATCCCTTCTTGGACGATTGTTGCCGCTATAAGGCAGCCCGCCACCCTCTTTTCTGACATTATCATCTAACGATATTCTGTCGTTATTGTTGTTTATACTTAAAAATCTACCGTGTTCATCGGTTGTGGTATAGCGTCCAAGCGGAAGCACTGTTGTAGCCGAGTCTGAATAAAGCACAACGCCCACGCGATTGTTAGTGCCTGTAAGCAGGGTCGTTATGCTTGTGTTTGCCGCATCTACAAGCTCGCTTGCTACATTGTTATAGCCTGCGCCCATCGAGCCGGACACGTCAAGCACCAACACAGTGTCGGTTGATACACTTGACATACCGGTAACGGTCATATTAGACGCTATTGCGGAAAGGGCCACAAGCATACTATCTGTTCCGTCCATAGAAACGTTGCTGCCCAAATCAGATGCATCGGTATAAACCGATTTATTGGTCCAAATACCGCCTGCATTCTCGGTAGAAAGTGTACCGTCATTTGGCAAAAAGAATTCTTTCCAGCTGTCTGCATTAGCCGGATCAGCTACTCGTGTTATAAACCTTTCCCGACTTGTAGCTGCTGCCGACAACGGTATACAACTCAAAATTAATATTGTTGACAAAATCACACTTGTCAGTTTTTGTAAAAACTTTTTATTTACTGTCATTTTTGCTGCCTCCTTATATAATGTAGAGATTTTTGTGTTATACAGTTTTATTCTATTCATCTTTTCTTTCACTCTTTTGTCTGTGTCGGCATTGGCACACGCCGATTATTTCCTCATATAATTTAAAGTGCACGCAGTCGTTGCACCATTCTTCACCCGAAGCATTCGCCTTTGGTGTGTAGTGCTCACACACCGCCTGCTCGGCAGTTGCAAAGGGCCTGCCGTCTTTTGTGTGCTGTGGGTTTTTTATAAAATCAGGATAGATGGGGGTGGGTTCCCACCTGTCTCTTTCTGATTCACAGTAGTAACCGTATAAAATATCAAAAGCTTTATCACATACTATTAAGGTTTTATAAAACTCGCCTTCTCTGATATTTTTCATACGTCACCTCCTAACGTTACAAATATAAAAAAATCGCATAACGGTTTTCGTTGTAACCATTATGCGATAAATTTACCTTTTTGAACATAACCCCACACTTTAAAAAAGTTGGTTTTTTTAAACTAAAACATTGTCGATTTTTTTGCAAAATGCAAAAAACTATCAACTTTTTCGGTTGGTTTAGATGTAAAGTCCCAATTCGCTTCGTCTTTCGGCGCCGACCTTGTTCATTGCCGAAAAAACATATCGCTTAACCGACGATATTTCTATATGTAGGCGCTCTGCTATTTCGGCGTTTGAAAAACCAAATGCTGCAAGACGTGCAACCTCGCGCTCGCGAGGGGTTAACTCTCCGGATATGTTTCTTTCAAGCAGTTTATTATGCAGTCTTAACCAACCCTTGCGATATTGTTTGTAATGCTCTTTAAACTCTTTGGCATCATCTTCGTTAATAAGTGCCATACGGTCATCAATAAGTGTGTCAAGACCTGTTTTATACTCTACTAAAACGCCAAACAACCTATCCGGCTGCGCAAGTTTTAACGCTGCATCAACGTGCTCGATTGCCCTGTTATTTTCGCCAAGGTTGCGATAAACCGTAGCCGCCATTAAACGGAGATAAATTTCCGGTATTATTGTACGCTCTATCTTGGCTTGTGAAATCATAGGCTCTATTATAAAAGGCAATGTGCGCATAAGACCTAACCCTGTTACATTTTCAAGGCTAACCTTGCCGCTTGCAAGGTCGTGTGCCGAAATAAATAACCTTTTTACATAAAGAGTTCTCGCGCTGCAATAGGTATCTGCAGGTAGGTAGTCAAAGTTGCCATGTTCAAACCATTCGGGGAATTGTCTGGTATCATTTATATTGCTGTCGATTGCCGCCAGCCAAAAATCTATAATCTGCCTGTCGTTATCGTTTTTGCAGGGCGCATTGTAAATATGCTGACGCGCTTGACGCCAAAGGTTTATATCCCCTTTCCAAATGGCGCAAAAAGACAGCAAAATGCCGGCACTTATAGCCGAATTAAACCCACCGTGCTCATTTAAAAAGTAATTAATATTCTTAACAATATAATCAATGTTACCGCGTCGGTATTCAAGCTGTGCTTTTAAAATCTTATAGGTCTCGCTGTATTGCTCATACTGCTTTACTGCCTCGTCACCACTGCCCGGTTCGCTGTAAATATCGGTGTGCAGCAAAAACGGATTTTGCCTTGGCAAAATAAACCGATAGTTTTCATCGCCCTTTAGGTTTTGTTGCCGCGCCTGTCGGGTGCGGCGGTCAATGGGTTTTTCGGCATTTTCGGGTATCATCCACGCCCTGCCAAAGCGCACCGCCCCCACAATAGAACCCTTTTTACAAAGGTCCTGCACACGGCGAGTGGTAATACCCCAACGCTCGGCTGCTGTGTTTATGTTCATATACTCCATTTAATTTTCACCTTGCTTAATCTGCATACTTCGCATTTGCGACACATATATTATACTTCGTTCAAACGAAATATGCAAGAGTTTTTTAAATTTTTATAATCAAAAAAAATCGCCATTTCAGGCGATTGAAAATTTACAGAGAAAATAAAAATAACCCTTGACCGATGTTTCTTTACACATCTCATACTGGTCAAGGGTTATTTTTGTTCACTCTTGATATCTAACATCTTTTTGTTGTACCTCTACTTTCTTAGATTTTTTGCCTTCGGTTAACTCTGCTTTTTAAACCACTTTCTTTTTTCTTCTCCTGTAAAGCAGGTTTCTCTTGTGATTCGCATTTTTTGTTTTGAAGGCTTATGTAAAACTCTTACTTTCTGCTAAGGCGGTTTTTTGGATTTTATAAATTTAGGAATTTAATTTTTTTACTTTAACTTGGATTATTAATTTTATTTTTTAATAACTAAGGTTTTATTAAATTGTCTTTTTTGCCTTATCAGTTTTTTCAGAGTGTTTTACTTAGCGCATCGGACTCACCGTTTCCTTTCTGTGTCTTTAATATACCACATAAAAAAGCCTTTTTCAATCCGCAATAATATCTAAAGTTTTAGGCTAAATTTTATGCTAAACGCAGATTTTTGGTTAAAACCACTAAAAGTTGTTGACAATTGTTAAAAACTTTGGTACAATGTTTTTGTTGGTTGTTTTGAATTTGCGTTCAAAACAACCTTTTTTATATTTGTTGCGCAAGCGACACCGAAATTGTGCATTAAAAAAGCAGAACTCGTATGAGTATGAGTTCTGCTTTTTGATTTATTCTTCACTAAAATCGTCTTTGCCTACGCCACAAAGCGGGCAAACAAAATCGTCGGGCAAATCCTCAAATTTGGTGCCGGCTGCGATACCGTTATCGGGGTCGCCTACGGCCTCGTCATAAACCCAACCGCAAATATTGCATACATACTTTTTCATTTTATTTCTTCCTTTCAAAAATTATTTTATTTCTTCAAAATCGGCAGCGCCGTGCTTGCAAAGCGGGCAAACAATATCTTCGGGTAATGTTTCGCCTTCATAAACCCAGCCGCAAATCTTGCATACAAAGCCTTTTTTGCCGTCAGTTTCGGGCTTCGGCTTTACATTATCTTGATAATAGGTATAGGTCATGGTTTCGCGGTCGTTCATTACACGTGCCTCGGTGATTTCGCAAATAAACATACCGTGGGTGTCAAGGTCAACATACTGCTCAACCTGCAGTGACATAAATGAATTAATGTTACGTGACAACACAACAAGTCCGTTATCCGAGCGTTGCACCTCTTCGCCCTCAAACTTATCGGTGTTGCGGCCGCTTACAAAGCCAAACTTCTGGAACACGCCAAACGGCGCATCGGTCGAAAGACAGTTAATATTCATTTTACCGGTCTGCTTAATAACGTGGTGTGAATAGTTTTCTTTATTGATAGTAACGGCAATGCGGTTTGGTGTGTTGGTAAGTTGTGTTACGGTGTTAACGATAAGACCGTTATCCTTTTTACCGTCGTTTGATGTGATAACATAAAGACCGTAGCCTATATTAAAGAGTGCCGACAAATCGTTTTTATTAGTATTGTCGGGTTTCATCGCAATATACTCTCGGCAAAGCTCATCAGCCAAGGCGTTTAGCTGTTCATTGCTTTCTTCGTTTAGCGCAGACATAATTCTTACATTGTTATCGGTATAGGTTATGTTTTTTTGCTTTTCAAGCATACTGCGCATTACCTTGGTGGCAAGCGGCGCCCAGCTACCATTTTCAATAAAGCCGATGGTACGATTTTGATAACCACGCTCGCAAAGTGCATCAATAAATGTGCGCATAAAAGGGAAAATCTCGGCATTATAGGTTGTGGTGGCAAGAACTAATTTATTATAACGGAAAGCGTCCTCAACACATTCTGCCATATCGGCACGTGCAAGGTCGTTTACCACAACCTTGGGGCAGCCGTTTGCCTTTAAGCGCTCTGCAAGCTGCAGTACAGCCTTTTTTGTGTTGCCGTAAACCGATGTATAGGCTATCATTATGCCCTCTTGCTCGGGCTGATAGCTCGACCAAGTGTTATAAAGATTTAGATAATAACCTAAATTTTCCGAAAGAACCGGTCCGTGAAGCGGACAGATTGTTTGAATATCAAGCCCTGCCGCTTTTTTAAGCAACGCCTGAACCTGCGCACCGTATTTGCCCACAATGCCAAAATAATAACGCCTTGCTTCACACGCCCAATCCTCGTCAGCATCAAGCGCACCAAACTTGCCAAAGCCGTCGGCAGAAAACAGTACCTTATCGGTGCTGTCATAGGTCACGATAACCTCAGGCCAATGCACCATAGGTGCTGTAACAAAGGTAAGCGTATGGCTACCAAGTGAAAGTGTATCGCCCTCACCCACAACTATACCGTTTCCACTAAAATCGGTGCCGAAAAACTGCTTCATCATAGCAAAAGCCTTTGCTGATGACACAATTTGAGCCGTGGGATATGTCTTTAAAAAGTTAGCTATGTTTGCTGAATGGTCAGGCTCCATATGCTGAACGATAAGATAATCGGGGGTGCGACCCTCAAGTGCGCCTTGCAGATTGTCAAGCCACTCATGTGTAAAGGCGGCATCAACCGTATCCATAATCGCGATTTTTTGGTCAATTATTGCATAAGAGTTGTACGCCATACCGTTTGGCACATCATACTGACCCTCAAACAAATCTATTCGGTGGTCATTAACACCTACATATTTAATGTCATTTGTAATAAACATAAATTTACCTCTCATAAATGTGATTACTTTTATTATATACAAATATTTATACTTTTCAAGCGGTTTTAAATGTTAAAGTTTTTGCATATTCTTTCTTACAGGGGGAATTTATATGAAAAAGTTAAAAATTATATTTTGTACACTGTTGGCGACAATTTTTATTGTGCCGTTCAATATTTTTGCCGCCACCGTGTCAAGTGAATGTGATATATCCGATATTAATATACCCATTGATGCCACCGTTACCGATGCGGCAATCGGCACCAAGCTTGACATAAAGGCAAAGTCGGCAATTTTAATGGAGAAAAACAGCGGTAAAATTTTATACGAAATGAATGCCGACCAAAAAATGCCGCCGGCTTCTATTACCAAAATTATGTCGCTACTGTTGGTTATGGAGGCAATTGACCAAAACAAAATAAAGCTTGAGGATGTTATAACAGCAAGTGAGCACGCCTGCAGTATGGGTGGCTCGCAAATTTGGCTTGAAGCAGGCGAGCCTATGACGGTTGACGACCTGCTTAAAGCGGCGGTTATTGCATCGGCAAATGATGCAACGGTGGTGCTGGGCGAGCATATAGCCGGCAGCGAAGAAGGCTTTGTGGCAATGATGAACGAAAAGGCAGCAGCGCTTGGTATGACAAACACCAACTTTGTAAATGCTACCGGTCTTGATGCCGAGGGTCACGTCAGCACTGCCCACGACATTGCAATAATGTCGGCAGAGCTATTAAAGCACGACCTTATCAAAAATTATTCTACCATTTGGATGGACACCTTACGCGACGGCAAAAGCGAGCTTGTAAACACCAACAAGCTTGTGCGCTTTTATGAGGGCACAACAGGGCTTAAAACCGGCACCACCTCGGGTGCGGGGTATTGCCTTGCCGCCTCTGCCGAGCGAGGAGGACTCGAGCTTGTTGCCGTAATTATGGCAGGCGACACATCGGCTGACCGTTTTAACGGGGCAAAAAAGCTGCTTGACTACGGCTTTGCTAATTATGAATACACCACCGTTGCACCCAAGCTAAAAACACAAGAGCTGTCTGTTAAAAACGGTGTAGAACAAACCGCCCCCATAAAGGCAAGCAGCAGCTTTGGTGCTCTGCTAAAAAAAAGCGAGTCAGCCGCCATAACCCAAAAGCTTAATTTGCCCGAAAACATTGTCGCACCTGTCAAAGCAGGTGACAAAATCGGTACTGTTGATTTTTATTTGGGCGACAGCCAAATCGGCAGTGTAGACGTTGTTTCGACGGCAGATATAGAAAAAATGAGTTTTTTGACGGCGTTTTTGTGGGTTTTTAACGGGCTTTTCCACTAAGTTTAAAAATTTTTTGTGAATATTTGCATAAATCTCTTGCAACGCAAGCCAAAATAATGTAGAATATATACAAATAAACAGTGGGTTACTATCCACTGTAATAAAAAAACAGAGGTTGATTTTATGTCACTAAAATTTTCAAGTGCGTATGCAAAAGATTTTATCCGTGAAAATGACATAAAGGGTCTTGTCGGTCAGGTTGCCGACGCCCACAAAACCGTTAACGACAAAAGCGGTCTGGGCAATGACTTTTTAGGTTGGGTAAATTTGCCATTTGATTACGACAAAGATGAATTTGACCGTATCAAAGCGGCAGCCGCAAAAATTAAAGAGGATACCGATGTTCTTATAGTTATAGGTATTGGCGGTTCTTATCTTGGCGCTCGCGCCGCTATTGAGTTTTTAAAGGGTCCTTACTACAATACAATTCGTGACGGCGTGCCCGAAATTTATTTTGCCGGCAACAGCATAAGCGGTTCGGCGCTTGCTGATTTGCTTAAAATTTGCGAGGGCAAACGTGTATCTGTAAACATTATTTCAAAATCAGGTACCACCACCGAGCCTGCGGTTGCCTTCCGTGTGTTCCGCAAGCTGCTTGAAGAACGCTATGGCGAAAAAGAGGCGGCGCAGCGTATTTACTGCACCACCGATAAATGTCGCGGCACACTTAAAGAGCTTGCTGACGAAAAGGGTTACCCCTGCTTTGTGGTGCCCGACGATGTTGGCGGACGTTTTTCAGTGCTTACGGCAGTTGGTCTGTTGCCAATAGCCGCAGCCGGCTGTGATATCGACGCACTAATGAAGGGCGCTCAAGACGGTGCGCGTGATTACAATGTCGCAGAAATTGAAAACAACCCCTGCTATCAGTATGCGGCACTTCGCAATGCTTTTTACCGCAAGGGTAAGTCAATCGAGCTGCTTGTATCTTATGAGCCACGATTTACAATGATGGCAGAATGGTTTAAGCAGTTGTTTGGCGAAAGCGAAGGCAAGGATAACAAGGGTCTGTTCCCCGCCAGCGTTACCTTCTCAACCGACCTGCACTCTATGGGTCAGTTTGTTCAAGACGGCGCCCGCATAATGTTTGAAACGGTGGTTACCATTGACGATAACGGCAGCGACGTTGTTATCGAAAAGGAAGAAAACGACGGTGACGGTCTTAACTTCCTTGCAGGCAAGCCGATGTCATTTGTTAATCAAAAGGCATTTGAGGGCACAATTCTTGCCCACACCGACGGCGGTGTGCCTAACCTTGTAATAAGCGTTGACAAGGCAGATGAGGAAAACCTTGGTCGTCTTATCTATTTCTTTGAAAAGGCTTGTGCTATTTCGGGTTATATGCTTGGCGTAAATCCGTTTGACCAACCCGGCGTTGAAAGCTATAAAAAGAATATGTTTGCACTGCTTGGCAAGCCCGGTTACGAGGATATGAAGGCCGAGCTTGAGGCAAGACTTTCAAAATAAAAGTAAAATAACCGCCCTTGGCGGTCAAATATAAAGGAGTTGTTTATTATGGTAAAACTAATTATCGGAAAAAAAGGTGCAGGTAAAACCAAGCGCTTGGTAGAAATGGTTAACGATGCCGCTAACACCAGCCTTGGCAACGTTGTTTGCATAGAAAAGGGCGGCACACTTACATTTTCCGTTAGTCATAAAGCACGTTTAATTTATGCCGACGATTTTTCAATCTGTGGTTATGATGAATATTATGGCTTGCTTGCAGGTGTAAAGGCAGGCAACAACGATATTACACATATCTTTGGTGATGCAACCCTTCGCATCGGCTCACGCGATTATGGCGAGCTTTGCGCATTTGTTAAGCGCCTTGCCAACATCCCCGATGTTGAATTTATCTTCACAATCTCTTGTGACGAATCAGAGCTTCCTGCAGAAATTTTTGAAGCAGCTGAAAAAATCTAAAACAAAACACAACCGAAAGCCCCTGCCAAAAGCAGAGGCTTTCTTTTTTATAATTATGCATTATGCATTGTGCATTGTGCATTATTTGTTATATCTGCCACCTCGTTTGTAAGATATAACAGCGCCACGGTATTTGGTATAATCATAAATCCGTTTAGTATTTCGGCAATTATCCACGCCGCCTCGGCACGAAAAACCGCAGCAGGTATCATTGCTGCGATAAATATAAATAAAAACACATTTTTTGATTTTGTGCCAAATAAAAATGTCATAAATTTTGTGCCGTAAAGCCCCCAACCTATGGTAGAGGAAAGGGCAAAAAATATAACAACGGGGCAAAAAACAAACAGTACCCTCTCGCCGTAAACCGAGTCGAGTGCCGTAAGTGTCAGTGTTGTCGATAGGTCAAGCCCGTATTTTATATTAACCGAGCAAAGTATAGCAAGGGAAGTCAGCGTGCAAACCACCACCGTGTCAATAAACACCTCGGTTATGCCCATAAGCCCAAGGCTCACCTCATCGCCGTCGCTTGCGGCATAGGCGGTAGGCGCCGTGCCCATACCTGCTTCGTTAGAAAAAACACCCCGCGCAAAGCCGTATCGCATACCAACAAAAGCCGACCCCACCGCACCGCCCGTAACCCCGTGCGGTGAAAAAGCACCCTTAAAGATGCAGGCAAAAACCGACGGTAGATTTTTATAATTAACCGCTATGGCGCCTAATGTTAAAAGCATATAAGTTATGGTTAGTATCGGCATCATTCTTTTGCAAAAAGAGCCTGCCACGCCGTCATTTTTTAAAACAAAGGCACAAAGCACGGCACAAATTATGCCCGTCATAAGCTTTATGTAAAATTCAATTTGCGGCGAAAGGGTCACCAGCGCTTTAAGCATTTGCACCGTGCTTGAGGCTACCACATTAATTTGAACAAGATTGCCTATGCCAAATGCTGCCGCTACCCCACAAGCAGAAAAAGCAATGGCAAGTGGCGAAAAAATTTTGGGCAGAGCATTTTTTATATAATACATCGCACCGCCTGTGCGGCTGCCGTCGCGATTTTGCTCACGATAGCGCACCGAAAGCGCTATTTCGGCAAATTTTACAATCATACTAAACAGCGCCGATACCCACATCCAAAAAACAGCACCCGCACCGCCAAGACTTATAGCCCCTGCCACACCGACGATGTTGCCCACACCCATGGTGCCTGCTAGTGCCGTGCACGCTGCACCCAAAGCCGAAGGCTGACCTGATTTTCGGGTGGTTTTATCGGCACCAAAAAATGTTTTTAACGAAGCACCAAAAAACCTTATTTGAAAAAAACGGGTTCTGACCGTTAGTATTACACCGGTAAACAAAACAAGCAAAAGCAACGGGGTTCCCCACATAAACGAGTTAATTTTATTAAGTATTTGCACGCCGCACCCACCGTCTTTTAAAATAAATTTTAAATTTTTTAAAATTAACTATTGATTTTATGAAACTTTTGTGATATTATACTATGGCGGTTTAAAAAACCGCACAATTTAATACTGTGCGCCGGTAGCTCAGTTGGATAGAGCGTCTGGCTACGGACCAGAAGGTCATGGGTTCGAATCCTCTTCGGCGCGCCAAAAATAGACTTGCTTCGGCAAGTCTATTTTTTATCCAAGCCGACAGGCTTGGTATATCGTCACGCGTCAGCGTGTATATCATCGCCGCTATAGCGGCGTATATCATCACACCATTAGGTGTGTATAAGAAACTGTCGGCTTGATGATATACCGCCTGCAGCGGATGATATGCAATTCCTACCGGAATTGATGATATACAACGGCTGTGCCGTTGATTTATTAAAAGATTTATAGTATAATCACCTTAAAGAAAGTGATTTCGTGTCAAAAAACTATTACTAAACACAAATGTTATAGATGAAGCAACCTTTAAAAGCCATAGAAATTTATGAGGCAGAATCAGACGCCTTTTTATTTCAAGTTGTAAAACATTGAAGAATAACAAGGGTGGTTAAATGACATACTTCCACGGCAGTCCTATCGGCAATTTAAAAGAATAAAGATATTTCTGTAAATGAGATAAATTTTATTTTAACAGAATTAAAAAAAGATGTTGAAAACTACAAACTGTACGACTTCCCTAACAATCCTATGAGTATCTTTTTAAGAAAAATTTTCCATCATTATTCTATTAAAGCTTACTGTTTTTATAGTAAGCTTTATTTCTTTATAAAACTACACACCCCTAAATACACCGCCACAATAAACACCGATAGGTTTACCGTGCCGCTTACCCACAGATACACCCCTAACAAAAACACAGCAAATGCAAAAACGGCGGTTATTATTCGCACTATGGCTTCTGCTTTATATATATCGGTAAAGCGTGCAAAGGCTATCGTCAGCAGCGTGCCGCCGTCAAGCCCCGATACCGGTAACAGATTAAATAACGCCAGCACCAAATTAAGTATTGCAAATATTAACGATTGCCGTGACTTAAAAATATAATAATTTGCAAGCAGCACACCAAAAATCACCAGGTTTGCAGCCGGTCCGCATACCGTTATTGCCACCTCTCCGTGTGCTTTTGGCGAAAAACCCCGTATTATCTGTACACTTGCCGGTATCAACCGTATAGCTCGCGGCTGGCAGTCTGCCGCCCACATAGCAAGCAAATGTCCGCTTTCGTGTATAAATACCGCAAAAAGCGTCGGTATTATAAGCCCCGTGCGGTCTACTACCAGCATAAAGCACAGCACTGCACAAAACAAAAAGGACACATATATCTCGGTGCCAAAAAGTTTAAATTTCACTGCTGCTCTCCGTCAAACACGGCCGTTATATGAGTCGGCTCTAAAATATTGTTTTTACACCAATCTTGCAGTTTTATAAAGCTTGGTTTAAAGCCGAGCTTTATAACCAGCACCGCAAGCAAAATCACAACCACACAAATAATTTGTGTAATGCTTATTGCCGCAAACATATTTTTGGGTTTTATTTCTATTATTTCATTATCCTTTTCCACTATTTTACACCCCTTGTATGATTTTAAAAATTATGGTACAATACATATATATTTTTGTTGAGGTTTAGTTTATGCCATTTTTACCGCTAACTGTAAAAGAAATGAAAGCTTACGGGTGGAGCACACCCGATATAATAATCGTTACGGGTGACGCCTATGTTGACCACCCGTCTTTTGGTACTGCAATAATTTCTCGCGTGCTCGAAAACGCAGGCTTTAAGGTATGCATTATTTCACAGCCTAAAAGTGATGCCGATTATATGCGTTTTGGTGCGCCGCGACTTGCTTTTTTTGTAAACAGCGGCAACATTGACTCTATGGTGGCGCACTACACCGCCGCAAAAAGAAAAAGAAGTGATGATGCCTACACCGCAGGCGGCAAGGCAGGTGCACGCCCTGACCGCGCAGTTATTGTTTATTCAAAAGCAATCCGTCGTCTTTTTGGTGAAGTGCCTATTTGTATAGGTGGCATAGAGGCATCTCTTCGCCGATTTGCACACTATGATTATTGGGACGATAAGGTTCGCCCGTCTATTCTTATAGACTCTACAGCCGACCTGCTTATGTACGGTATGGGCGAAAAGCACGTGGTAGAAATTGCAAAACGTTTATCAGACGGTGAAAAAATAGATGAGCTTAAAGATATTTTAGGCACCTGCTATGCGGTAAAAACCACCGACTATAATATACAAAGTGCAAAGGAATGCCCCAGCTTTGAGGCGGTAAGCGAAAACTCTGATGCGGGCAAGAAAAAATATGCCGAGTCAACCTATATTCAGCAGACCGAGCATGATGCCGTGCGAGGCAAAACGGTAATACAACGCCACGGCGATAAAATCGTGGTGCAAAACAAGCCCTGCCCACCCCTTACCACCGAGGAAATGGACGCCGTTTATGCCCTGCCCTTTATGCGCGACTATCACCCGTCTTACAAGGCATTGGGCGGTGTCCCCGGTATAGAAGAGGTTAAATTTTCGGTTATACACAATCGCGGTTGCTTTGGCGCCTGCAATTTTTGCTCGCTCGCCTACCATCAAGGCAGACAGATTTCAAGCCGCAGCCATCAATCGGTAATTGACGAGGTTAAAACCATTTCTGCCATGCCCGACTTTAAGGGCTATATCCACGATGTGGGCGGACCTACCGCCAATTTTCGTAAAGATGCTTGCAGCGCACAATGCAATCGCGGCGTTTGCAAGGATAAAAAATGCTTGGCTCCTAAAAAATGCCCTGCTGCCGAGGTGGACCACAGTGATTATTTGAATTTGTTGCGAAAGCTGCGTGCCCTACCCAAAATTAAAAAAATATTTATTCGTTCGGGCATACGCTTTGATTATCTTGTCGAAGATAGCGACGAAACATTTTTTAAAGAGCTTGTTGCCCACCATGTCAGCGGACAGCTAAAGGTAGCGCCTGAGCATTGCTCTGCTCGTGTGCTCGACCTTATGGGCAAGCCGCACATAAATGTCTACGAGCGTTTTAAAAAGCGATTTTATGAGCTTACAGAATCTATCGGTAAAAAGCAGTATTTGGTGCCCTATCTTATGTCATCTCACCCCGGTAGCACAATAAACGATGCTATTGAATTGTCGCTGTTCCTTAAAAAAGAGGGTATGCGACCCGAGCAGGTACAGGATTTTTATCCCACACCGGGCACAATTTCGACCTGTATGTTTTACACAGGCCTCAACCCTATGAATATGCAGCCGGTTTATGTGCCGCGCACCCCTGAGGAAAAGGCGCAGCAACGTGCCCTGCTGCAATACTTTAAACCCGAAAACCGTCAATTTGTTTTATCGGCGCTCAAAAAAGCGGGCAGATATGACCTTATCGGTCACGGTAAAGGTTGCCTAATAGCGCCCGATAAAAACACAGCAGCCAAAGGCGGCAATAGACCGCTACAAAAAAAGAAAAAGACCATACGTAATATTCATAAAAAGAAAAAGTAGGTAATTTATGAAAACCTTAGTTGGTATGAGCGGCGGTGTAGATTCTGCCGTTACGGCTTATCTTATATCAAAAGAATGTGATGCTGCAGGCATTACCCTACAGCTTTATGATGGGGGTCGCCCCGATTTAATAGAAAAATTTGACCGCGAAGCGCATGATGCCTCCGACGTTTGCGAACGCCTTGGCATAGTGCATAGTGTTTTAGACCTAAAAAATCAATTTAACGATTTGGTAATCAAGCATTTTATAGATGAGTATATTGCCGGTCGCACACCCAACCCATGTATACAGTGTAATATTCACATAAAGTTTGGCCTTATGCTCGACTACGCCGTAGAGCACGGCTTTGACAGTATTGCCACGGGGCATTACGCCCGTGTTGAGCGGTGCGGTGATAAATATCTGCTTAAAAAAGCCAAAGACGAAACCAAAGACCAAAGCTATGTGCTTTACGGTCTTACCGGAGCACAGCTTTCAAAAACGATTTTGCCGCTGGGCGATTACACCAAGGCGCAGGCCCGTGCTATTGCCGAAGAATTAAATCTATGTGTAGCACGAAAATCCGACAGTCAGGATATTTGCTTTGTGCCTGACGGTGATTATGCCGCTTTTATTGAAAATTCAATCGGCAAAGTCTTTGCGGCGGGCGATTACCTTGACCTTGACGGCAAGGTTTTGGGCCGTCACAAGGGTGTTATTCACTACACCATAGGTCAGCGAAAGGGGCTGGGCATTGCACTGGGGCATCACGCCTTTGTGTTAGATAAAAACGCCGCTACAAATCAGATTATTTTAGGCGACGAGGAGCATCTATTTTACAAAAAGGTTGAGGTCGCAGATGTTAACCTGACCGCAGGCGAAAGCCTTGACGGCATTCATGCCGCAGGTAAGCTGCGATACCGACACCGCGAGCAGCCCTGCATTATACACCAATCCGACCACAATAGCGTAATACTTGAATTTGATACCCCCGTTCGTGCACCCTCTGCCGGTCAAGCCGCCGTATTTTATGACGGCGATACCGTTTTGGGCGGTGGAACTATAGTGAAAGGAATAAAATAATTATGACAGAGCAATTACAAAAGCTTTTTAAAAATTTAGAAAAAAACCGTATGCAAGCAATCTTTGCCGAAACAAAACAAGATGCTGTAAACATTGTAAAGGATATGCTTTTTGACGGCTGTGTTATTACAGCAGGTGGCTCTATGTCAATTAAAGAATGTGGCATTGATACGCTTATAAACGACCCACGCTATAATTTTAAAGACCGCTCAAGATGGGGCATCACACCCGACGAGCAGCAGGAATGCTTTAAGGCTTCAATTGGTGCCGATTTCTTTTTTACCTCTACCAACGCAATAACCGAAAACGGCGAACTGCTTAATGTTGACGGCTTTGCAAACCGCATATCTTCAATCGCATTTGGCCCTAAAAAGGTGGTTATGATAGTGGGTGTTAACAAAATCGTGCCCGATTTAAAATCGGCATTTTTACGTGTTAAAAAAATTGCCGCCCCCAAAAACTGCGTAAGGATAGGTATAGATAACCCCTGTGTAAAGTTAGGGCATTGTGTATCACTGCTAAATAACCCCGACCCCGATTTTGCCGACGGCTGTTCGCGTGACACCCGCATTTGCTGTGATTATTTAGTAAGCGCTTTACAACGTCAAAAGGACCGCATTACCGTAATACTTGTAAACGAAAGCTTAGGGTACTGATTTATGTATAATTTTTTTGTTGAAAGCTCTGACAAAAAAGACAACCGTTATTTTATAAGCGGCGACGACTACAACCATATTAAAAATGTTTTGCGAATGAGTGTCGGTGACACCTTTTTGGTAAGCTGTGACGGTGCAAGCGACCTATGTCGCCTTGCCGCTATAGAAAGCGACACTATCGTTGCCGAGATCATAGAAGAAAACTATCAAAACACCAATCTGCCTATAAGCATTCACCTTTTTCAAGGTCTACCCAAAAGCGACAAGCTGGAGCTGATTATTCAAAAAACGGTTGAGCTTGGTGTTGCGTCAATTACACCTGTTGCTATGAAGCGCAGTATTGTAAAGCTTGACGATAAAAAGAAGAAAACCAAGCGTGAGCGTTGGCAGGCTATTGCCGCCGCTGCCGCAAAACAGAGCAAGCGCAGCGTTATACCCGAGCTTTGCGAGGTTTTATCCTATAAACAATTTATAGAAAAAGCAAAAGATTTGGATTTGCTTTTGGTGCCCTATGAGTGTGCCGACAAAATGGCGGCTACCGTTGATGCTTTATCCCAAATTAAAATCGGTATGAATATAGGCATCATTATAGGCCCTGAGGGCGGGTTTGATGAAACAGAAATCAATTTAGCAAAAGAGGCGGGCGGCAAAATTATATCATTGGGCGAACGTATACTTCGCACCGAAACCGCCGCAATAACCGCTACCGCCATGTGTATGCTATACAGTGAAATAAAGCTATGATAAATTTACCAAACGACTTTAAAAGACGAATGATGTCGCTATTGGGTGACGAATTTAGACGTTATGAAGCGGCGCTAAACGAGCCGCCTGTTCGTGCCTTTCGTGTCAATACAAATAAAATATCGGTTGCCGATTTTGAAAAGATAAACCCATTTGGCAACCGTAAAATCCCCTATGTAGATGGCGGATATTATCTGGATTTTGACAAGGTGGGCAATCACCCCTATCACCACGCGGGGCTTATCTATGTGCAAGAGCCCGCCGCGATGATGCCGGCTGCCTGTATTGATATCGACCCTGATGCTTTTGTGCTTGATATGTGTGCCGCCCCCGGTGGCAAAAGCACTCAGCTTAAAGTTAAGCTTGGCGACAACGGACTTATGGTTTCTAACGAGATTATTGCCTCGCGCTGCAAAACACTTGCAGGCAACATAGAGCGTATGGGCTTTAAAAACCATATTGTAACCTGCCTTGATACATCACGTTTGGCATCTCTTTTTGAAAACACCTTTGATGTTGTTATGGTAGATTCCCCCTGCTCGGGTGAGGGTATGTTCCGCAAAGAGGCGGCAGCAATACCCGAATGGTCTAACGATAATGTGCTAAAGTGCGCAGGGCGCAGTGCCGAAATACTTGAAAATGCCGCTAAATGCCTATCAAGCGGCGGACATATAATCTATGCCACCTGCACCTTTTCGTTAGAAGAAAACGAAATGTTGATAGACTCCTTTTTGCAAAGCCACCCCGAGTTTGAGCTAATTCCCGTAAAGCAATCGGTTATCGACAACACCTCTGACGGCATACGCTTTGACGGCTGCAAATGCAAAAACATACATTATGCCCGTAGATTTTATCCGCATAAGGGTGAGGGCGAGGGTCAGTTTGCAGCGGTGCTGCACCACAAGGGCGAAAAAACACCCCGTATAACAACCGACAAACAGCAGACAAAAACAGACCCTGTTTTATTACGGTTTTTAGACGACACTCTGACCGATTATAACAAAAAGGATATCACCTTTTACGGTGACACGCCCGTTTTTTACAGCGGCGATATTAAAATAGACAAGGGTACCGCCTTTATGTGCGGTGTGACTATCGGTGAAATCAAGAAAAATTATGTTTTACCGCATCATCAGTTCTTTATGGCATACGGTACCGAATTCAAACGCAAAATAGAACTTGCTCCCGACAGTATCGAAATTCAAAAATATCTGCACGGTGAGGAAATATCCGCAAACTGTGAAAACGGTTGGGCGGTGGTTACCGTTTGCGGTGCATCGGTTGGCGGTGTAAAGGTTGTAAACGGCATCGCAAAAAACCACTACCCAAAGGGACTAAGATTATTAAAATAAATCACTTTAACCGCAATATTAAAAAGAGACCAAATTTTTGGTCTCTTTTTAATTCATCTACCTTTATATTCCATTTTTAATATCTCTGCCATTTGTGTGGGCGATTCTTGACAACCGTTTTCAAGCCATAGTTTTATTATGGCATTTAGTCCGTTTCTGAAAAATTCTATGTGATATTTTATATCTTTGCTGTCAAGCTCTAACTCGGCGCGCCTTGGATCATACATCGAAATTAAATGCGAGCTGTCATAGCACAGCTTAAAATATGTTTTATAAAAAATCTGATTTTCCTTTATGTGCTCAAACATTTTTTCGGCGCCGGTTTGCTCGTTAAAATAATCATAATCGGCAAAAAGATTACTAAATTCATTTTCAAGTATATGGCGTGTTTTATCGGCAAGGTCATATATATCCAAAAAATTGGCATAAAAGGTGCTGCGATTAAGCCCTGTGTTTTTGCAAATTTGCGATACGGTTATTTTATCGAGGGCGTTTGTTTGCAACAGCTCAATAAATACCCTGTGTATTTTATCTAATGATTGCTTGCGGCGTTTGTTGTTTGGTGTGTTCATATTTTTTCTCCATTAAACCAACATTTTTAATTGTTTTGATGATTGTTTTTAATTTGCAAAAACATTATACTACATTTGCATTAAATAAACAACTGTTGTTTTAATGACAAGCATTAAAGGAGAAAACTTTTATGAAAAAGAGTAGTTTTGTAGCAATGATTTTAGGCACAGTAGCAGGTATGCTGTTCGCATTGGGTATGTGTATGGCTCTGCTGCCCGAATGGAACAGCTTTAAAGAGGGGGTTATCTTTGGTGCTATAGGTATAGTGCTTGGTGCTGTTACCGTTTTTGTTTGGCGCAAAATGGAAAAGAAGGCACCCATCAAGCTTAACGCTAAAGCTGTTTTATGCATAATACTTGGCGTTATAGGTGCGGTTATTTTCGGTATCGGTATGTGCTTTTGTCTTGTTTGGGAAAATATAATTTTAGGCACCTGTATCGGCATTGTCGGAATTATCACCCTGCTTTGCCTTATTCCCATTATTAAAGGAATAAAATGAGATTAAAATTTTTAACATCGCCCTATTTTAGCCTTGGCATAAACTTTGCCTTTGGTATTTATAACGGTGTGCTGGGAGTTTTAAACCAATCGTATTGGTATTTTGCACTATCGGTTTATTTTATTGTTTTGGGCGTTATGCGGTTTGGCGTCGTGCTTGCTCAAAAAAGCAGCAAAAACACCCTTAAATTCATAACACGGTTTACCGGCGGTATGCTTATGTTTATGGGTGTTACCATGGCAGGCATAGTGTATATGGCGTCAAGCGATAAAATAGGCAGCAAATATCATCAAATTGTTATGATTACAATGGCGTTATATGCATTTAGCAAAATAACATTTGCTATAATAAATCTTGTAAAAGCACGCCATATCGACAGTTATGCCATAAAAGCATTGCGCAATATCTCACTTGCTGATGCATCGGTATCAATTTTTTCGTTGCAACGCTCAATGCTGGTAAGCTTTGAAGGTATGTCTGACAGCAATATATTCTTAATGAACTGCCTTACCGGCAGCGCGGTTTATATTCTGATTTTTGTTTTAGGAATTAATTTGTTAGGAGGAAATAGGTTAAATATGGCAAAATCAAAAATTGTAAAAGCAAACAAAAAAATCGCCGACACGGTGGTCGGCGGATATAAAAAGGTAGAGTCGGCTGTTGTCGGCACCTATTCAAAAATTGAGGATAAATTTATTGACCAATACCTCACCCGCGACGGTGAAACGGTTGAGCAAGCAAAGGAAAGACTTAAAAAAGACGTTAACAGATAAAATTTTAGACGGCAGTTTAAACCTGCCGTCTTTTTTAGTTGCTTAATTTATATGATAGTGTCATAAGGCTGTCGCCAAAGTGAATATTTTCAACCTTTACCTCAGGATAATCAAGACTGATATCATAATGGCTAAAATTTAAAAATCCCTTTACGCCAAGCTTTACCAGCTGGTCACAAATTTCCTTTGAAGCCTCTTTTGGTATGCAAAGTATTGCGGCTCGGGGTAAATTTTCGCGACAAAACTCGTCAAGTGTATCAATATGTCTTATTGGCACGTTGCGCACCATTTGACCTACAAGCGATTCCTTGGTGTCAAACATTCCTATAAGGTGAAAGCCTTTTTTTTCAAAATTTATGTAATGTGCAATTGCACGGCCTAAGTTGCCCACACCTATAAGTATTGCATTTTGCGGACGGTCAAGGCCTAATATTCTGCCAATTTCATTTTGCAGAAGCTCAATGTTATAACCATAGCCCTGCTGACCAAAGTCACCAAAACAATTAAGGTCTTGGCGTATTTGACTTGCTGTCAGCTGCATACGGCGGGCAAGCTCTCGCGATGATATGCGAGTTAGCCCCTCTTTTTTAAGCTCGCCCAAAAATCTATAATAACGCGGTAAGCGATTAATAACCGAATTTGAAATGCCTGCCTGATTCATTAAAAATATTGCTCCTAAACTAAAAAAGATTGTTAAAAATTTGAACAAGTCTATTGTAAATAATTTTTTAAAAAAAGTCAAGAAAAACTCTTGACAAAATTAAAATATAATGTATAATATGATTGTAAAAAGTAGTAATCATTACTACTTTTAAAAGGAGTGGCTTATGGCGAATTTTTCAAAACAGCGCGAGGCAATTTTAAACGAATTATGCCACCGACACGACCACCCCACCGCCACACAGCTTTTTGAGGGCGTTCGCAAAACGTTACCCAACATTAGCCTTGGCACTGTTTACCGTAATTTATCAGCTTTGGTAGCAAGCGGTGAAATCATCAGCCTTTCGGTTGGTGACGGGCACGAGCATTTTGACGGCGATAAATCGCTTCATCTGCATTTGCACTGCAAATGCTGTGGCGATATAATTGACCGCCCGCTTGAGGGTGATGCAATTCAAAAATCTGCATTATTTGATGGCTTTAGCCCTGAAAACAGTGTGTGTGTCGTCTACGGCTTATGCAAAAATTGCCAAAAGCAAAATTAAAAAACAAACTATTTTTTGGAGGAAATTTATTATGAAAAAGTATGTATGCACAATCTGCGGTTATGTTCACGAGGGCGACCAAGCACCCGATGCTTGCCCTATTTGCAAAGCACCTGCAAGCAAATTTACCGAACAAGCAGGCGAAAAAACTTGGGCTGCCGAGCACGTTGTAGGCGTAGCACAGGGTGTTGACCAAAGAATTATTGAGGGTCTTCGCGAAAACTTTAACGGCGAATGCAGTGAAGTTGGTATGTACCTTGCAATGTCACGTGTAGCACACCGCGAGGGTTATCCTGAAATCGGTCTTTACTGGGAAAAGGCAGCTTTAGAAGAGGCAGAGCACGCTGCAAAATTTGCAGAGCTTTTGGGTGAAGTGCTAACCGACTCTACCAAGAAAAATCTTGAGATGCGCGTTGATGCTGAAAACGGTGCAACAATGGGCAAATTTGAGCTTGCTAAATTGGCAAAAGAGTTAGGTCTTGACGCTATCCACGATACCGTGCACGAAATGGCACGCGACGAAGCACGACATGGCAAGGCATTTGAGGGACTTTTAGGCAGATATTTTAAGTAATATAAAAAGCACGAAAACCGCCTATTTAGGCGGTTTTTTGTTGACTTATAACGAAAAACAATATATAATAATAGGCGGAATAAGGTAAGCCTTATACGGTAGGCGGTTTGTCCTCTTTTATTTTGAGGGCACTTTCGCCCTCTTTGAAAGGGGGCGGTGCTTATGATTACATATAATGAGTTGTTTTTACTTCTCACACTTATAGTTTCCATAATAGCACTTGTTATTGATATAACAAAAAAGAAATAAACCGCCACACGACCAAATGAAAGCGGTTTAAATCTTCTTTCTTGGGGCATAACCGTCTATCGGTTTGCCTTATTTCACTTATATTATAACATATATTTCGGTTTTGTCAATACCAAACGTTCCATGATGATACAGGACACGGCAAGGCATTTGAGGGACTTTTAAGCAGATATTTTAAGCAATTCGACAATAGGCTCCCTCTGACGAGGGAGCTGTCATTTTTATCGGAAAATGACTGAGGGAGAGAAAAAACTACCCCTCCGTCAGCTACGCTGACACCTCCCCTGACAAGTGGAGGCGATAAGGCGCTTGCATAAAACAACGGGGTTTCGGGGGATTTCCCGGTTTTGGAGAATCCCCCTTTGGTTTTGTCCAAAACACCTTGAAACCCAAGATAGTGTGTAAAAACACCAAAAACGGCAATAACCGCCCAAAAAACGGGTGGTGTGTAACGGCAGGGGAAACTGCGATAATCTTTAATAATGTGTTGTGAAATATTTAAAAGTATGCTATCATTTTGGTAGCATATTTTTACTATGTTGGAGGTATT
>JAUNAM010000054.1 GCA_030527615.1 Clostridia bacterium | reverse complement strand
AACTCTAAACTCTAAAAAAAGACCCTTGCGGGTCTTTTTTTAATCGTTAAATAACGGTGTTGAAAAATATCGCTCGGCAGTGTCGGGCAATACGGTAACCACCGTTTTGCCTTTGCCAAGTTTTTTGGCAAGCTTTATTGCCGCCGCAACATTTGTGCCACTGCTGATGCCGCACATAATGCCCTCCAGCCGCGCGAGGTCACGTGACGCCTGCAGCGCCTCCTCGTCCTTTATTATACAAACATCGTCATATATTTCGGTGTTTAATATATCGGGGATAAGACCGTCGCCTATACCCATTTGCAGGTGTGTACCGATTGAGCCGCCCGAAAGTATTGCCGCATTTTCGGGCTCTACCGCCCAAATTGTCATATCGGGGTTATGTAGCTTTAGCACCTCGCCAATACCTGTGATTGTGCCGCCGGTACCAATGCCCGAACAAAAGCCGTCAATAGCGCCGCTCACCTGCTCTATTATCTCGCAAGCAGTTGCATCACGCTGAATTTGGGGGTTTGCGGGGTTTTCAAACTGTTGTGGAACAAACACATTGGGGTCGTCACGCTTCATTTTAAGGGCAATATTTAAGCATTCCTCTATGCACTCGCCTATATTTCCGTCATCGTGCACGAGTATTACCTCGGCACCATAGTGGCGGACAAGCTTACGGCGTTCTTCGCTAACCGAGTCGGGCATAATAATCTTAACCTTATATCCGCGTACTGCACCAACCAGAGCCAAACCTATACCTTGGTTACCGCTTGTCGGCTCGACAATAACGGTGTTATTGTTAAGCAGACCCTTTTTTTCGGCATCAAGTATCATATTGTATGCCGTTCTTGTCTTAATTGAGCCGCCAACATTAAGACCTTCAAACTTTACAAGTATATCAGCGCTGTCGCTGTCGGTCATATGCTGCAATTTTATTATGGGCGTATTGCCCATAGCCTCTAAAATATTGTTATAAACCATATTCAAATCCTAACTGTAGTTTTTATATAAAATACTCACATATTTTACCATAAGTAATTTATATTTTCAATAGCAATTATTTATGCTTTCCAACCAAATTTATCTAAATTAATACTGCCGTCAGCTTGAAACTCTATGCCCTCGTCCTCAAGCATAGCACGCTGCACACCCTCACCGCCAAAAGCAAAGCCGGGGGCTACATATCCCTCTCGGTTTACCACACGGTGACAGGGTATCAGCCCAAAAGCAGGGTTTACGTGCAGTGCGTAACCCACCACACGTGCCCATCGCGGATTGCCCGCCATACGTGCCACCTGACCGTAGGTTGCCACCCTGCCCCTTGGTATTTTTAGCACAACCTCATATATTTTTTCAAATGTTGTCATTTTATCACTTGTCTTTCAAAAAACATTGTTATATAATTTTGTTAAAGGAGTTGGTTATTATGGTAATAGATAATTTAAACAATTGCAAGCTGTATTTTAGTATGCACAAAAATTTCTCTAAAGCATTTGAATTTATTAAAAAAGCGATTGACGAAAATCTGGGTAACTAACCGTTACGGTTGGTTGCCTTTTTTATTTTCTTTATAATTTTTATAGCAATAATCAAAAATTTCCTTTTTGGCGGTGCCAAAGGTTTTGTCCTTGTGATATATAAGGTATGAGTTGCGTGTAAACTCATAATCGGTTACATTAATTATTTTAAGCTCGCCCTTTTTAAGCTGACGCTTTAAAAGTGATTCGGGCAAGATAGTAACACCAAGGCTGCGTTTTGCCGCCGATATTAATGCTTGGTTACTGATAGATTCCATAACCGGGTTTACCACTATGTTTTCACGGGCAAAAATATGGTCTAAAAATTCACGCGATACGCTTTCGTCCTCGCGAAGCAGCAGGTCATATTTACACAGCTCTTTAAGAGTAACTGTTTGTGGCATTTGATAATCTTTGCCGCAAACGGCAACAAGCGTATTACACTCTACAAGACGGGATTTTATATTAACATCCGACGGCTTGCCCTGAATAAAGGCAAAGTCAAGTGCGCCGTTTAAAATTTTGCTTTCAATAATTGATGTTTGATTAATGGATATTTGAAAATCGATATCCCCAAAGCCTTGTTTTAGCCCCTCTAACAGCTTGGGGATTTTTTGCTTGCCTATGGTAAGTGATGAACCGATTTTTACGCGCGGCTTTTGCGATGAGTTGGTGGCGGTCTCCTCAAAATCATCAAAAGCGGCAAGTGCATTTTGAGCTTTTATCAGCAGTGTCTTGCCCTCGTCGGTCAAAAACAATCGGCGGTTTATACGCTCAAACAGCTTTATGTTATAATTTTTTTCAATTTCGGAAATAGTATTACTAACCGCCGGCTGTGCTATAAAAAGCTCGTCTGCGGCACGTGTCATACTTAAATGCTTTGCTACACTTACAAAAATCCTTAAATGCCTTATTGTCATTGTTTCACCCTTATTATAATGTTTTAGTTATGAACTTTATAAAATTATAATATTTTACTTATGGTTTGTCAACCGCTATAATGACGGCATAAAACAAAAAGGAGAAAATTTAAAATGGGAATTACAGAAATTTTAGGCTTGCTCGGCGGACTTGCGCTGTTTCTTTACGGTATGCAAATGATGAGCAACGGTCTTGAAGATGCCGCCGGCAACAAAATGAAGAAAATTTTAGAAAAGCTGACATCTAACCGCTTTTTAGGTGTATTGGTGGGTGCAGGTATTACCGCAGTAATACAGTCGTCCTCGGCCACCACCGTAATGGTTGTAGGCTTTGTAAACTCGGCAATGATAACACTTCGTCAGGCGGTTTGGATTATAATGGGCGCCAACATAGGCACCACCATTACCGGTCAGCTTATAGCATTGGATATCGGTCTTATAGCACCGCTTATCGCATTTTTGGGTGTGGCATCAATTGTTTTCTTAAAAAACGAAAAAATCCACCACTACGGTAAAATTGCGGCGGGTCTGGGTATATTGTTTATAGGTATGGGTATGATGAGCGATGCTATGGTACCGCTTAGGGAATCGCAGATGTTTATTGACCTTATGACCAAGTTTAGCAACCCTCTGCTTGGCATAGCCGCCGGTGCAATATTTACCGCAGTTATTCAGTCATCATCTGCTTCGGTTGGTATTTTACAGGCTTTGGCTGTAGCAGGACTTATAGACTTTAGGGCGGCTGTGTTTGTGCTGTTTGGTCAAAACATAGGCACCTGCATTACGGCGTTGCTCGCGGCTATCGGCACCAATCGTGCGGCAAAGCGCACAACGGTTATTCACCTTAGTTTTAACCTTATAGGTACTGCCATATTTACAACCGTTTGCCTTTTAATGCCAAGTGTTACCGATATTGTGGCATCCTTTACACCCGACAATATGTCGGCGCAAATCGCCAATATGCACACCATATTTAATGTTACCACTACGCTACTGTTGTTGCCCTTTGGTGCATACCTTGCAAAATTTGCAGAAAAAATCTTGCCCGACCGCAAGGCAGAGCTTTCGGGCATTGGTGCTATAAACGAAGAATTCCGTCGCGGCAATATAAGACTTGGCGAAGCGGCAATACACACCGATGTTTTAAAGCAAGAAATCGACAACATTATTAGCCTTACTAACGAAAATCTTAACAAAGCCTACACCGCAGTAATAAACAAAAACGCAAAATCACTTGACACAATAGCCGACCGAGAAGAAAAAATAGATGTGCTTAACAAAGAGATTTCACAATATATATCTAAAATTCTTGTGCACATAAGCGATAAGAAAAACGTTGCCGATATTGAACAATATCTGCTTATAACAGGCAACGCCGAACGCATTGGTGACCATGCAATAAATATTGCAAACTATGTAAAATCTATAGAAAAATACAATATAGAATTTTCTGACGGTGCCCGTGATGAAATTGCCAAAATGCAAGAAATATCTAACCTTGCATTAAACAAGGCGGTAACACCTCAAGAGGACAGAGCACTCTGGATAAAAGAGGTAGAGGAGTTAGAGCAGGAGATTGATAATATGACCGACGGCTACCGTGCACAGCATCTTGCACGTATGCACGAAGGCAAATGCAACGAAGAAGCCTGCATTCTTTACTCTGAACTGCTTACCGACTTTGAGCGTATCGGCGACCATATACTGAATATTGCACAAGCGAATGTGAAGATTTATAATATCAACAGAAAATTGCATAGATAATTCTGCAAGTTAATTTTCTTTCATAACATCACTTCCTTAAAATTATAATAACATATAATTTAAGATTTTCAATGATGTATCGCCTACGGCGAAATGATGCAGATTACTTCGTAATCAATGATGTTATTCGCTTTCGCTCATAATGATGCAATGCCGCCTCTTAATGTGCGAAGCACACATCATTGCCGAAGGCAACATCATTAGCGTTAGCGACATCATTAGCCACGCAAGTGGCGGCATCATTGAAAAAAGACGATTACTTTCGTAATCGTCTTTTTTCTGGAGGCACCACCCAGATCTGAACCACCCAATAACGTTTTGGTGTTTCAGAACTACTGAGATAACCTCTTTTTTCAATGTCATTATACCATATTCGCCTCGTGAAATCAATGTAGCACAAAATTTTTTTATGTAGCAAACAGGAGCACAAAGAATTTCTCCCTGCACTCCTGATAAAAAATATATTCAGTTAATCATTTAGTGACTCTTTAATTTCCATACCACCTTTAAAAATTATAATAATAGTTTTATCTCCCATAATTTTTATGCATTCAATTAATCTTCTTACTAACAAATCATCGTATTCAAGATTATTAAAATCTATTTTTTTGAAGAGTTCTGCTACTTTGTCTTTCTCCGAACTCATTGATTTTGACTCATTCGTTGATGCTTCTAACATTTCGAGCTGTTCTCTTAAAATTTTAACCTTACTAAAAATCTTTTCTACTTCATCAAGATATTTTGTTTTATCACCCTCGGTACAAGCAGCTTTCATCATATAATCTTCTGCCTCATCCTGCAACTGTTTAATATTCAACTCGACATTAAATTTGTTTAGTTCAGCATCATCTTCAGCCATTGCATATTTCAAAGTGTTTTTCATAGAATTAAAGACTTCATCATTTGATGGAGAGATTTTTGAAATTGCTCTGCATATAGCAGCATGAATTTTTTCTTCCCTTATTCCTGATGATTTATTACAGAACTTTGTCCCGTTCTCAATTCTATTGATACATCTCCAATATACCCACTTTTCACCTTTGTAGTATTTTGTGTTTCTTACATAACTACTTCCGCACTCACCGCAAATCAACACATCAGACAAAGCATATTTTGAATTATAACAGCCCAATTCTGTTGAAGCTTGACTCGATTTTTTTCTTTTAGAGTTTCTTCTTGCTTTTTCTGTCTGCACAAGTTTAAATGTTTCTCTGCTAACAATAGGAGTATGGTTATTGCTTATCAAATATTTTGGCAACTCACCATTATTCTTTTTTCTTTTTTTGCTTATGCAATCTGTCGAATATGTTTTCTGCATCAACATATCGCCTACATATTTTTCGTTAGATAAAATATCCTGAACTGAACGCCATTCCCATTCCTTGCCCTTTCGTGTTCTGCCGCCAATCTCGTTAATATGAATTGCTATGTTTCTTGTACTATATCCATCGAGATAAAGGTCGAACATTTTTCTTATATATTCTGCCTCTTCAGGAACAACTTCCGGTTCGCCGTTTTCACCTTTTCTATATCCATAAGTGTTGAAATGAAAACTGAATGTTCCGTTTTTCATTCTTTGACGAACACCCCATTTAACATTTGCACTAATATTTTCACTCTCAGATTGAGCCATAACGCTATACAATCTCCACTAAAAACAACCCACATCAAAATGAGGTCAGTGCTAATACTTTTCACCAAACCATCTTGAAAAATTCACAACTTACGAGTATAATAAAACTATGCAAATATTCGTACTGTTTAGAAAGCGCAGATGAGATATATGAAGTATTTAACCATTAAAGAAACGGCTGTACGCTGGGGCGTTTCGGAACGCACGGTGAATAAGCTTTGTGCTGAAGGTCGTGTTGAGGGTGCCGAGAAGTTTGGCTCGGTTTGGTCTATTCCTGAAGATGCCGAAAAGCCTATTGACCCTCGTAAATTGAGAAAACTGCAAGCCGAAGCACAGACTGTTACCGAAGAAATTGAACCTGTCATAGAAAAGCCGATGCATATAGCAATGCCTCTGCTCAACACGCCGTTTAAGTTGGGAGAAGCAAAGAAGGCTGCCGAAGCAATGGAAGATGAAGATGCTCGCAATATTGCCCTTGCTGAATACTACTATTTCAGCGGTCAGGCAGAAAAAGCATCGGATTTGGCAGAGCCTTACTTAACCCACGAAGATACAGCCCTAAAGGTGTCTGCTTGTTGGATTTTTGCCTATGCCAATCTTTCCCTTGACCGTATTCCCAAAGCCAAACAGTCTATGGCTGTACTGCAAGAATTGGTGACCTCTATTGACGAGAATACGCCTATCAGGGATAAGGCACTCATTACCTGTATTTCCACCGGTGCATCGGTATTGTTGCATTTACCCTTGCCGAAAATTCTTACACCGCTGAAAACATATATTCATATGATGCCTCCGGGACTTCGTCTTTTTGTCCTCTATGTTGAGGCACATCACTCCTACTTAAACCGGCAGTACGGTGTGGCAGTCGGTATTGCCGAAACTGCACTGGCTCTGGAATCAGAGTTGTATCCGATACCGTCAATCTATCTGCACCTTGTTGCCGCAATGGGATATATCAATATGAATCATCCTGAAATGGCAAAGGAATATCTAATTGAGGCGTGGAATATTGCACAGCCTGACGATCTGATTGAAGCCTTTGCAGAACATCACGGACTTCTCAGCGGAACTGTGGAAGGTGTACTCAAAAAGGATTACCCCGAAGACTTTAAGCGGATTATAGGTATCACCTATAAGTTTTCTGCCGGTTGGCGAAAAGTACATAACGGTGATACTGGAAATAGCGTTGCCGATAATCTTACCACTACCGAATTTGCAGCATCAATGCTTGCGGCTCGTGGATGGACGAATCAAGAAATTGCAACCCATATGGGACTTTCCGAATATACTGTAAGGCACTATGTTTCCGTTGCGATGCAGAAGCTAAACATTAAGCAGAGAGAACTTTTATCCAACTATATGTTGAAGTAAATCTGAAAAACCGATTTTCAAAAAGTGTGCGAGCGTTTGCACACTTTTTGGCGTTTTTGGGCTATTTTCGGGATTTTGGGCGATTTTTATGCACAAAAAAGCCTCGAAATGTACGATGTCAAAAGAAATGAACTATGGTAAAATATTATTGTAAAATAAAATCCCCACGGAAAGCGAGGATAAGAAATGCAAGACACAAGACGGTATGAATTTGACGGTCTGACAATAGACATCCCCATTCATTTTGATGAACGGTCAAAGATTTATATTGAGGACTATCCCGATTTTATAGAAAACCCCATTTGGACGGGCAGCGGATATCGGGTGCTGTTCTCCGGGTGCGATGCCTGTGAGGTAGCCGTAGATAAGCAGTCCGGCAAATGCCTTGACTGTGCTGCCTGTAAATTCTTTACACACGCTGCAGAGCATACTTGGTTTGGCTACTGCACAAACAAAAACAGTCCAATAAACCTTAACCCCCAAAAGGAGGCTAACTAATATGAAAAAGACAAATCGAATTATGAGTATGCTGCTTGCAGTGATAATGGCGATGTGTATGCTGCCTGTTTCGGTATTTGCGGCGGATGCTGCGACTATCGTTGTAAATAGCGAAGTAATACGCTACGAGGAGAGCAAAGCGCAAGTGAGCTTTTATCCCACTTCCTATGACTCTCAATCAGACTGGCAGTATTATTACATTGTTTCTCAGCAGGATACAGAAAAGACTGCCGATGATGTGAAGAACGGCGGCACCGCTACTGACTTTGACGAAAATAGCGGAGTTGCAACATTTGATGTGACGAATCTTGCAGAAGGTGTGAAATACATTCATATTGTTCTGGTTCAAAAGAACGATCCGACGCAGGTTTCCAATGTACTCAAACTGACAATCCCCGAATATGTGCCGCTGACAATCGTTCCTTCTGCTGACGGCTATGAACTTGAAAGCAACAATACACTCACTATCGTAGCCGGAACAACCGTTACCTTTACCACAAGTGAGTCCGGCTGCGGAATGGATTATAAGGAAGGTTCAAAGGTAGGCCCTGATCTTGAATTTGTTGGTGATGAGGGCTATATCCGTACAGCCACCTTCTCTGAAATCGGCACATATACAATCGAAGCAAGCATTAACTATAAAACCGCTGAATGTAGCGTTATTGTGGTTGATGAACTCCTTCAGCACTACACCCTGACTTTCGATTATTCAATTCCAAACGAGAACGAAATTGAAATCGGTGCAGGTATTACCGACAAAACGGCTGATTTTGAATACGGCACGGTTGTTGATTTGTCAGAATATTGGCCGTCTGAATTGACCGACAAAGTGGAGGAAACTACATATTATTTTGCCGGCTTCACAAAAAAAGATGATATAAAAATACTTGATTCTGTGGCAGTAGATAGCAATATAGTTTTGGAAGCCGCATGGGTTACACAAGAAAAAATTACCATCACCTTTGAAACACAAGGCGGCGATTTGTTTGGTGGCACTCGCAAAAGCAGAGTAAATAAAGGATGCGACTTCGGAACATTAAATGGATTTCATATTCCAACTCGTGAGGACTATGTGTTTACAGGTTGGTGCCTTAAAAATATAGGACTTCCTGAAGATGATTTGACAGAACTGACCGAAGACACCACCGTATATGCTATCTGGAAATGGAACAGACAGCCGGGGAGTGCTTGGTGGAGTACCAACGTTAAAGGGAAAGCAGAATGGACACCTGTTGACGGCATAGACGGCTATATCGTGACTTTATATGAAGCTCAGAGTGAAATGGGAATTGACTCAAAGAAAGTTTCGGCTGATGTAACCAACTATACATTTAACAATCTGGTAATTTTTGATGAGACTAAAAGCTTTTATTTCACCGTACAGGCTTGTCTGGAATCCTTGAAAAGCAACGAGACTAAATCCGATGAATCAAAACCTTTTACTATTACCAGCATTGACGGTGCCATTGATTCTGCGGTAAAAGTAATTGAGGCAGACGGTGAGATTTCTGTCCCCGTAAAGGTTATCAACCAAGGCGGCAGTAGAGTTGCTTTAACAGATGATGTGTTTGCTTTCATAGGCAAAAAAATTGATGTCCCCGTAGCAAATGCCGACAAGCTTGCGATTTCAAAGACAGCTATAAAAGCAAATCTTGGCATTTCGGGCGAAGATGCTGAAATTACATTAGACGATGCAAAAATCATCCTTGCCGATTGGCGTGAAATTGTGAATACTGCCGAGGGCGAGGAACAAATCAAGAGTCTACTACCAAATTACAGTATTTACGAGTTAGCTCTGCTAATACAGGCTAATAATATAATCGGTCCGGATGATGACACTGAAGAAAAACTCAATAGATTGATAAATGACGAAAGAGAAAGACAAAAAGAAGCTGCCGCAAACACGCAGATTTCCTTTAGTGAAACAAAAGTTGCTATGGATGCAGAGGCACTTCTCAGCATAGAAAAAAACCTTGCAGATGGAGAATATGTTGCAATCTCGGCAGAAAAAATTGATGTCACAGGGCTTGCAGATGATGAAGTTTTGTTCGATTCAGGAATATTGATTGGTGGAGCCGGTATTTTCACAGAGCAGG
>JAUNAM010000053.1 GCA_030527615.1 Clostridia bacterium | reverse complement strand
AAAGCTATTTTTATCCACCCCTGCAGAGCAGGGGGTTAACTTTGTCACAGACAAAATAAAAAATACTGCTTGTACTGCTTGTTTAAAATACAAGCAGTATTTTTTATCCGTCGTAATTTTCTATCAGTGTTTCGGCTTCTTCTTTTGAAAATACACTTATTCCTTGGTTAAAACTTTGTATATCCTTTTGGGGTAGGGTGTTAAGTACAATATCGTTATATACCTCTATAACAATATCATTTTTATATAGCGCTACAGAGTTTTTGTACGCTTTAAGCATATAGCCGTCATAATCATTCTTTTTTTGATTTTGTCTTGTGTTAAAGATAATTACAAATATCGCAACTGCCACAATAAAAGGAAAAATAAACTTTTTAAAAAAACGCATTGTTACACCTCAATATTATTGTGCCCTTTTTTATAGATATTAGTTAAAAAATTGTAACTATCCATTTTTGCTTTTTTAGTGTATAATGTAGGTTGTAGAATTATGTTTTACATTGTGGAGGTGCTTTATGGACGATAAAGACATTTTTAGCAACAGCACATCGTCAAACGAATCCGAAAATAAATCACTCGATTTAAATAGTTTTTCTTCAGGTGCGGTGGATAGTGCTCGTAAAAAAAGAAAAAAGAAAAAGCAGGGTAAACAGCGCTTTTTAAAGGTGTTTTTAACCTTTATGCTTGTTGGTATTATTACCGTTAGTATTGTTGCGGGCAGTTTTTTGGTATATGCCTTTGCTCTGGTTGACGGTACTATGGATGTCAACCTTAACGATTTAGAGCTTAGCTTTACTACAACCATTTATACAAAAGATAAAGCAAGCGGGGAATGGAACGAATACCAACGTTTGCATGGTGAATTTAACCGAATTTGGGTGCCCTATGATAAGGTTGCCGCTAACGATAAAGACAATACCGAATATACCGGTATTCCGCAACAGTTGGTAGATGCCTTTATTGCTATTGAGGACAAGCGTTTTCAAACCCACTACGGTGTTGACTGGAAACGTACATTCGGTTCATTTGTTAATATGTTTATACCGATTTATGACAGCCGTCAAGGCGGTTCTACCATTACACAGCAGCTTGTAAAAAATCTTACGGGCGATAACGAAGGCAAAGCAAGTCGTAAGGTGCGCGAAATTATGCGTGCGCGTTATCTTGAAACACATTATTCAAAGGAAACAATAATCGAATGTTATCTTAACACAATACCTATGGGTAATGGACTTTATGGTGTTGAGGTTGCGGCAAATTATTATTTTGGCAAAAGTGTAAATGAACTGACACTGCTTGAGTGTGCGTCGCTTGCATCAATTACTAAAGGCCCTTCATATTATGCGCCCGATGCCAAAGATAAAGACGGCAATGATATTGGCACACAAAATAACAAAGACCGCCGTGAAACTGTTTTAGAACTTATGGTTGAGGAAAAGTATATAACCGAAGATGAGCAAAAGGCTGCCCTTGCCGAAGAATTTAAACTTGTTGCTTCAAGAGATATGCTTAACGAAACGGCGGTAAACAACTATTTTGTCGATGCATTGATTGTTGATGTTACCAATGACCTTGCTAAAAAATACGGTTGGGACGAAGGTCACGCTGCCGAAAACTTTTACAGCGGCGGATACAAAATCTATACTACACTTGACCCACAAATACAAGATGCCGTTGACAGTGTGTTTTCTAATGCGGAAGCATACGGCATTAAAGGTAAAGATGGCAGTCAACTGCAGGGCTCTTTTACCGTAATGGACTATAAGGGCAGGGTGTTGGGTCTTTCCGGTGGTATCGGTGAAAAAACAGCCAACTTAGGTCATTCCGGATTTAATCGTGCAACCGATGCCATACGTCAACCGGGTTCTACTATGAAGCCTATTTCCGCCTATGCACCCGCTATAGAAGACGGTATGATTAATTATTCATCCATACTTAATGATACTGCTACCAGATACAATGGTTGGACACCTAAAAACTGGTATAATTCCTACCGTGGTGCTGTTACAACGCAATACGCTTTAGAAATTTCCATTAATACAATACCGGTTTATCTTGTTGATAAGTTAGGTACTCAAACCAGCTATGATTTTCTTACACAAAAATTGGGTATTACAACCCTTAACGAAAACGATATCGCCTTATCCCCACTTGGTATGGGTGGCACTAATGGCGGTATAACAACCGAACAGTCAGCTGCAGCATTTGCTATATTTGGCAATGGTGGTCAGTATTATAAGCCGACACTTTATTACGCGGTTTACGATCAACATAATGATGTTGTTCTTTCAAATGAAGAGGTTGAGCCAACTATTGCCATAAGTGAGGATACAGCAACCGTTATGAATAAGCTGCTTCAACATGTTGTTTATGGTGCACAAGGTTCAGGTAAAGGCGCCGGAAGTTATATACCCAATATGAAAATTTATGCCAAAACCGGTACATCAAATAATGCGAACGATCTTTGGTTTGTTGGCGGTTCGCCATATTATGTTGCATCCTGCTGGTGCGGATATGATCAACAACAACGCATAAGCGACCAAGCAATTGCCCGCAAAATGTGGGGTGCGGTTATGTCCAAAATTCATACCGGACTTGAGGCAAAAGAATTTAACGTTAGCAGCTATGCTGTAGAACGTTATTATTGCACCGGCACGGGTCTGCTTGCTACCGATGCTTGCGAATCAAAGGCTGTAGGTTGGTATACTAAAAACGGTACACCAAAGGCGTGTACAACCCACGCCGGTACACCACTTGGCAAACCCGGTGATGAACCTTTAGAGGAAGAAAGCGACCAAGAAAAGTCTGAAAGCGAAGAAAAGCCGGCTGAATCAGAATAAATAACACAATTTATTTATTGACAATGTGTTAATATGTGGTAAAATTAAAGGGTAAAAATTTCTTGTAAAGGCAGGAATAATATATGGAAAATTTAATTAAACAAATCAGCACTATCGGCGTGGTGCCGGTTATCAAAATCGACAATGCTAAGGATGCAGTTCCGCTTGCAAATGCACTTAAAAACGGCGGTATCTGCTGTGCAGAGGTTACCTTCCGTACCGACGCCGCAGAAGAGGCTATTCGCCTTATTTCTCAAGAGTTCCCCGATTTCTTGGTAGCTGCAGGTACAGTGCTAACCCCTAAGCAGGCTGATATTGCTATGGCTGCAGGTGCTTCCTTTATAGTAAGCCCCGGTCTTAACCCCATCGTTGTAAAGCATTGCAATGAAAAGGGTTACCCGATAATCCCCGGTGTTTGCACACCAAGCGAGGTCGAAACCGCAATGTCGCTGGGTCTTACATATCTTAAATTCTTCCCGGCAGAGGCTGCAGGCGGTATTAAGATGATTAAGGCTATGGCAGCACCCTACACCAAGATTAAGTTTATGCCCACAGGCGGTATTGGTCCTAAAAACCTTGCCGACTACCTTAACTGCAAGGCAATCTTTGCTTGCGGCGGCAGTTGGATGGTGCCCGGTGACAAGATTACCGACGGCAAATTTGACGAAATTGAACAGCTTACACGTGAGGCTGTAGAACTTTTAAAGGAGATTAGAGGATAATGGCAAGAATTATTACTTTTGGCGAAATTATGTTGCGTTTGGCACCTAACGGTTATTACCGTTTCTTCCAAAACGACCAAATGCAGGCAACCTTTGGCGGTGGTGAGGCAAACGTTGCAGTATCGCTTGCAAACTACGGTATGGATTCGGCTTATGTAACAAAGCTTCCAAAGCACGCTATCGGTCAAGCAGCAGTTGACTCTCTTCGTGCTTTTGGTGTTGACACCAAAAACATCGTTCGCGGTGGCGAGCGCGTTGGTATTTACTACCTCGAAAAAGGCGCTTCACAGCGTGGCTCGGTTTGTATTTATGATCGTGCATACTCTGCTATTCAAATGGCTGACAAGTCTGACTTTGATTGGGACGCTATATTTGAGGGCGCAGATTGGTTCCACTTTACCGGTATTACACCCGCACTTGGTCCCAATGTTGTAGAAATCTGCCGTGAGGCTTGTAAAGCGGCAAAGGCAAAGGGCGTTAAAATCTCTTGTGACCTTAACTACCGTGGCAAGCTTTGGACCCGTGACGAAGCAAGAGAGGCTATGACCGACCTTTGTCAGTATGTTGATGTTTGTATCTCTAACGAAGAGGACGCAAAGGACGTATTCGGCATTGAGGCAGAGGGCACCGATATCTACGGCGGTAAGTTAAACCACGAAGGCTATAAGTCGGTTGCAAAACAGCTTGCTGACAAGTTCGGCTTTGAAAAGGTTGCAATTACACTCCGCTCATCAATTTCTGCCAGCGATAACGACTGGGCAGGTATGCTTTATGACGGTGAAAACTACTGCTTCTCAAAATCATACCATCTGCATATCGTTGACCGCGTAGGCGGCGGCGACTCTTTTGGTGGCGGACTTATCTACTCAATTCTTTCGGGCAAGTCAACACAAGAGGCTATCGAGTTTGCAGTAGCTGCATCTGCACTTAAGCACTCGGTAGAGGGCGACTACAACCGTGTATCTGTAAGCGAAGTAGAAAAGCTTGCAGGCGGCGACGGCTCAGGTAGAGTACAGAGATAATCAAAATTTAAAGGCTTGCTTTTCAGCAAGCCTTTTTTATGAAACGATAATCCTCAATATATTAAATTATCGGGGGGTGTATTATGGCAATTGTAAATGAAGTTAAACATATTTTTGAGCCAAATCCGCTTGCTTGTGGGCAGGCGGTGCTCTCGATGCTGTCAGGTGCTGATGTTTATGATATTATCTCTATTGTCGGTACCGAGCGTGAAACCACACTAAAGGATATGAAATCGGCACTTACCGCACTTGATATTAAATTTTGTGATACACGTGTTGAGGTAAGCCAAAAACAAGACTTACCGCCTATTGCACTACTGAGCCTTGAAACACCAAAGTGCTGGCATTGGTCGCTTTATATGGGCGGCAAGTTCTACGACCCCGAGTATGGTGTGCTTGACGATTTTCCACCCTCAAATCGAAGATATTATTGGAAAATCGAGCCTTAATATATTGACTTTATATGGCTTTTCATTTAAAATAGTACGAGAATTATTAAGAAACGGTGATTTATATGGTAAAGATTTCTCCATCGGTGCTGACAGCCGACTTTTTAACCCTGTCAGACAGCATTAAAAAACTTGAAGCTGCCGGCGTTGATATGCTGCATCTTGATGTTATGGACGGTGTTTTTGTACCCAACATTTCGTTTGGCAACCCTGTTATAAAGTCGATAAAAGCACATACAAGCCTTCCGCTTGACGTGCACCTTATGATTGACAGGCCGCACCGCTATATTGAGGAGTTTGCCAAATATGCCGATATATTGGGCTTTCATTATGAGGCAGGGTCGGATAACGCCGAAACACTTAAAAAGATACGTGAGTTAGGCGTAAAATCCTGCATTACAATAAAGCCCAAGACCGACCCTGTTGAAATTTTTGAGCTTTTACCGCTTTGCGATATGGTGCTTGTTATGTCGGTAGAGCCGGGCTTTGGCGGTCAAAAATTTATGCCAAATGCTTTAGACAAAATCACGGCCATTAAGGCAGAAGCCGAGCGTCAAGGTCTTAATATTGATATTGAGGTTGACGGTGGTATAAACGCCGAAACCGCCCCCTTAGCAGTAGCCGCAGGTGCCAATGTTTTGGTAGCGGGCAACTATCTCTTTTCAGCCGAGGATATGGGCGCTTGCGTTAAAGAAATTAAATCACTTTGAGGTATAATATGGATTATAAATTTTTAAAAAGCGGTACCGATGTACGTGGTATTGCATCAGATTTGGGCGGTAAAGCGGTGGAGCTTACCGACAAGGCGGTTTATGATATTATGGCGGCATTTGCCGTTTGGTGTGTAAACAAGTTTTCTAAGCCTGCAAATGAGCTTAAAATAGCTTTAGGACACGATTCTCGCATTACAGCCGACCGAATAGCTACAGCCGCAAAATCAGCGCTTACAGCAGCAGGAATTACCGTTTTAGATTGCGGACTTGCCTCAACCCCCGCTATGTTTATGACAACGGTAGATTTAGACACCGACGCCGCAGTACAAATTACAGCAAGTCATCACCCCTTTGACCGCAACGGACTAAAATTCTTTATTCCTTCGGGTGGACTTGAGGGCAGTGATATTGCAGATATTTTGTCACTTGCTTCAAATGAAGAAGAATTAATCAGTGAAAATAAAGGCGAGGTACTACCCACCGATTATATGACCGACTATGCCGCACGACTTCGTGATATGATTATACGTGAAGTAAACAAGGGCGACAAACCACTACAAAATTACCACATAGTAGTTGATGCCGGCAACGGTGTTGGCGGATTTTATGCCAATAATGTATTGGCACCTCTTGGTGCTGATATTAGCGGCAGTCAGTTTTTAAACCCCGACGGTATGTTCCCCAATCATATACCCAACCCCGAAAATCTTGAGGCTATAAACAGCATTTGTGCGGCTGTAAAGGCAAATAACGCCGACTTTGGTGTAATATTTGATACCGACGTTGACCGTGCCGGCTGTGTTGACGGTGACGGTGTAGAGATTAACCGCAACCGTCTTATTGCAATTGCTGCATATATTGCATTAGGCGGAAATAAAGGCGGCACTATAGTTACTGACTCGGTGACCTCTGACGGACTTAAAAAGTATATCGAGGGTGACCTTGGTGGCAAGCACTACCGCTATCGTCGTGGATATAAAAATGTAATAAATAAGGCGATAGAATTGTGCGAGAAGGGTATAGACTGCCCATTGGCTATTGAAACCTCGGGTCACGCCGCACTGCGCGAAAACTATTTTCTTGATGACGGTGCCTATCTTGCTACCAAGATTATTATAGAGCTTGCTCGCGGTACCGATATTAAAGCCTTGCTTAGCACTATGGATATGCCCGCTGAAGAGGGTGAATACCGCTTTAATATTACAGACCCCGATTTTAAAACCTATGGTGAAAATGTAATTGCCGAGCTTGAAAAGTTTGCTGCCCTTAACCCCGATTACAAAATAGCCGATGATAACCGTGAGGGTATTAGAGTATCAACCAAACAAGGTTGGTTCCTGCTTCGTCTTAGCGTGCACGACCCCGTTATGCCTATGAATTTTGAAAGTAACGAAATAGGCGGAATAGAGATTATGAAAAACGAGCTGTGTGCTTTCTTTAAAAAATTTGATGCACTTGAAATTCCAAAGAGTTTTTAAATTTTAAAACCTTTAAATTTGCGTAAAAAAGCTGACTTATCAGATGACAAGTCAGCTTTTTTTATAACACTTTACTTAAAAAGTCTTGTAGTCGTGTGCTTTTTGGGTTGCTGAAAATATCGGCAGGTGTGCCCTCTTCGGCGATAACGCCTTCATCAATAAAGATTACACGGTCAGCAACCTCACGGGCAAAGCCCATTTCGTGGGTTACAATTGCCATGGTCATACCACTGGCTGCCAAATCCTTAATAACCGCCAAAACCTCGCCAACCATTTCGGGGTCAAGTGCGCTTGTCGGTTCGTCAAACAGCATAACCTCGGGGTCCATACAAAGTGCACGTACAATAGCTACACGTTGCTTTTGGCCACCCGAAAGCTGTGCCGGATAAGCATCAGCTCTATCAGCAAGACCTACCTTGTCAAGCAACGCCATAGCCTTTGCTTCGGCTTCGGCCTTGGGCATTTTAAGCAACTTCATAGGTGCTAATGTCATATTTTTAAGTATGGTCATATGGGGGAACAGATTAAACTGTTGAAACACCATACCAATTTTTTGGCGGTGAATATTTATATTGTTTTTTGGGTCGGTAATGTCAACGCCCTCAAAATAAATGTGACCACCTGTAGGTTCTTCTAAAAGATTTAGTGTTCTTAAAAAGGTGGATTTACCGCAACCCGAAGGCCCGATAATTACTACAACCTCACCTTTTTTGATTTCAATATTAACGCCCTTTAGCACATCAACCTTTTCGAAGGCTTTTTCCAGTGCTTCAACCTTGATTAACGTCTCATTAGTGTTCACTGTTTCTAAGCCTCCTTTCAAGCATTCCTACAAGCTTGGTAAGAATGATAACAACAATTAAATAAATAATTGCCACTGTTATAAGTGGTATAAAGTATGAGAATGTTCTGCCTGCGATTGTGTTGCCTGCCTTTGTGAGGTCAATTACACCAACATAACCCGCAACAGATGTTTCCTTTAACAGCACTATAAATTCGTTGCAAAGGGTAGGGAGTACCACCTTGAACATTTGAGGTACAACGATATGTATCATTGTTTGAATATAGTTAAGTCCAAGTGAGCGACCGGCCTCAAACTGTCCGTTATCAACCGCCATAATACCGCTACGGAAAATTTCGGCAACGTATGCGCCTGAATTGATACCAAATGCAAAAATAGCAACCGCAACGCCATTATCACTAGAAGCGAAGATTATAAAATAAAAAATCATAAGCTGAACAACAACCGGTGTTCCGCGTATTACGGTTAAATAAAGTTTGCAGATTGCATCTAAAAATACAATAAGATAATATCCAAAACCACCGCGTTTTTTAAACTGAGTGTGATTTTTATCATAGGTGGAGCGGACAATTGCAACAATGACACCTAACAGCACACCCAAAACCAAAGAGCCTAAAGTGATAAGAAAGGTGTTTTTTAGGCCGTCTACTATAAAATCAAAACGATTGTTTTCAAGCATTACACGGCTAAATTCTTTTATTAAATTTTTGAAAAAATCAACCAAAGCAAATATTCCTTTCATAGTCAAGAAAATGCGGGGCATTAACTGCCCCGCAAAGCATTTTTAAAGTTTGATATTATTCGGTGATAATATATTTTGCCAAATCATCAAAGGTTTTAATGTCGCCGTCTTCTTTAACGATAACAACCTGAATACCGGTAGCATAACTGCTTGAGAAATCAACCATTTCAAGTCTTTCGTCAGTAACGGTCATACCAGCCATACCCATTGTGTACTTGCCGGTTTGAACACCGGGGATGATTGAGTCAAAGGCAACATTTTCGATAATCAAGTCATAGCCTAATTTGTCAGCAATAATCTTAGCAACCTCAACGTCAACTCCATAGTAGTTGTCACCGTCTATGTACTCATAGGGAGGGAATTCAGCATTGGTAGCCATAATAAGGTTTGGCTTATCTGTGTCTTCAGCTTTAACCGGAACACCAACAAGCTCACTTGCATCAGGGTTGTTAACATATTTGTCAACAATCTTTTGAACAGAACCGTCTTTGATTAGTTCTTCTAATGCTTCGTTAACCTTGTCTTTCATATCGCTGCCTTTTTGGAAGCAAATAGCATATTCTTCGTTAGCATATTCAGTGTCAAGAATTTTAAGACCCTTGTTTGCATCTACGAATGATTTTGCAGGCTCGTTATCAATGATAACACAGTCAATTTTGCCTGCCTTCAAAGCCTCAACAGCGGCAGCGCCGTTATCATAACGTGTAACTGCGTCTTCACCAAAGTCGCCCGAAGCGTAAATGTCACCGGTGGTGGTTGTTTGAACACCGATTTTTACACCGTCATCTTTGCCGCCACAGCCTGCAAAGCATAGGAGCATACTAAGCGCTAAAACGATAGCTAAAATCTTTTTCATTTTGTTTACCTCATTTCAAAATTTTAAATTAATTACAAAATATGTAATTTTATACTTTATGATTTTAGCACAATAAAGCGATAATGTCAAGTGTGTTTGCATAAATGCTTTTAAAATTATGAATTTTAAAGAAAATATGCAAAAAATAATGCATATTTTTGTAAAATAGACAAAAATATGCATCTAAATTGTCTGTGACAAAGTTAACCCCCTGCTCTGCAGGGGTGGATAAAAATAGCTTTT
>JAUNAM010000101.1 GCA_030527615.1 Clostridia bacterium | reverse complement strand
CTTAACTACACCCGCGGTAGTTGCATTTGCTATGTCGCTTTTCCTAACGACATTCCGGTATTCTTTGCAAAGTCGACAGCACATCGAGCAAATTATACGTCCCGAATCAAAACACCTCACAAACGGCGCACCGTCGGCATAAACTCGGCCACATTGCTCACACGCACTATCGCATACCAAGTCTTTATCATTCATCACCGTTTTCCTTTAAAACGGTTTTAACGCTTTGGCGACCTATGTAACGCTCTAACCGTTCTTTTTCTATCTCTAACTCACCGATGCGCTCATACAACTTTTCTTCCTTTAAATCTTTTGCTATCAAAACAAGCAAAAAGAATATAAGCAAGCCAAAAAATATAAGACCCATTACAGCTGCAAGCCAAGTTTCCAAAATAATCAATTTCCTCATCCTTTCACTTTTTTAAACAAGTCGGTTAAATCAACTCGAAATATAACAGAGATTTTTGCCAATTCCTCAATGGTAAAAAATGTTTTACCGTTCATTTTGCAGGATAACGCCCCTGTCGATAAATTTAATTGTTTGGCAAGTTCATATTGTTTCATACCGCCGTTTCGTCTTTTAAGCAGCCAATCAACATTTTCAAGCAATATTTCATTTATTATCGCAACATTTTCAGAAAGTATTTTTTCAGGCACATATTTTTTATATATCTGTGTCGCTATTTTGCTTCTTGCCATATCATCACCCTTTCTCTAATGCACAATGCATAATTTACAATGCACATTTTTCACACTATTTCAATGCTCGTTAAGCGAATCAGCTCGGTGTGCCTTCTAACCACATACCTATACGCTTTATTGACTTTGTCAATATCGGTCCTACACTGCCTCAAAGCCGCACACATCTCATCGGTTACTTCGACCACGCGCTTAATGTTATTCCAATCTACAAACTTAACTCTGATAATAATTTGCTTTTTCATAAATACACCTCGCTTTCGTTAATTGCACATATCGTGCAATTAATCTACAAAAAAAATTTCACCTACTGTAAGACCATAAAAATTAGCAATGCGTACTTTAATTTCATCACGCGGAATACGCTCACCGTTCTCATACATTGATAGTGTTGTATTGCTTATTCCAAGCGCTTCGCTGACTTCAGTTTGCGTTTTATTACCACGTAACTCAATAAGTCTATCCCCTATCTTAGTTCCGTCCATTTTTTCACCTCTTTTCCAAATTTCACATATCGTGCAATTTGAATATAGCACACCTCATATTGTTTGTCAAGATTAAATTTTACATTTTGTGAATTTTTTGTTGACAGTTCCACGCTTTGTGAATATAATATTATATAGATTTAAAATAGACATTAGAGGTGATATATGTGTCTTTGTTTGGTAATAGATTGCGACAACTCAGAAAACAATCTAATTTAACACAAAAAGAGTTGGCAGCAAAATTAAAGCTTGCTTTTAGCACAATTAGTATGTACGAGCGTGGTATCAGAGAGCCCGACTTTGAAACAACTGAGGCAATTGCCGATTTTTTTAATGTTTCAATGGATTATTTATTAGGCAAAACACAGATTAACTATGTTATTCCGCCCGAATACGTAAACACTATTATTCTAACCAACCACGAAAAAAAGCTTATTACGGCGTACCGTAACAAGCCTGAAATGCAAGCATCGATTGATAAGTTGTTAGACATTTAGCCTCTGTCAGCGCTGCCATTGCCGAAAGCTTATCAAAAGATGTGCTTTTACCTTCAACAGCACACACAAGCTCAAAATAACTATCCCTTTACTCTCCGCAAAAGGACATTATTTTATTTTTGTAATTTATTATTAAAAGGTGATTTTATGTCTAAACTTAAAGATACTGATTATGATTTTTTAAAATC
>JAUNAM010000052.1 GCA_030527615.1 Clostridia bacterium | reverse complement strand
ATCCTCATTAGTAGCGTAACCGTAATTTTTGTCTAACTTTTTGGGGTCAGAACAACTCTCACATAGGGCAGTTTATTTCTTAAACTTTTCTAAATTGAGGGCATAACCGTCTATCGGTTTGCCTTATTTCACTTATATTATAGCATATTAATTTATTTTGTCAATATTTTTGCTAAAACAAAAAGTAAGGCAGGAATAGCCGTCATACTTTTGGCTTAATTACGCCTTCAAAACAGAGTTTCGGGCGGTGTTTCGTTGGTATGATTTTTAATATAGCGGTATGACTCAATATGTGTTTTTGTTGCAATGCAAAAAATATGTGACAGGGTTGTTACAATAGGGACAAAACCAATAATTGACAAATTTCGAGCTGTATCGTATAATAATTTTCGGAATAAGGCAGACCTTAAACGGTAGGCGGTTAAACTCTTGCCCTCGAAAGGGGGCGTTGCCCATGGATTTGTATGTTTTTATCATTCTTGTATTGATATTTGCTACGGGTTACATAGTTGCAATAAAAAAGAAATAAACCGCCCTTCGTCCAAAAAGTAGCGGTTTAAATCTTTTTAAATCTTATTTTTGAGGGCATAACCGTCTATCGGCTTGCCTTATTTCACTTATATTATAACATATTAATTTATTTTGTCAATATTAAGAAGAGATGTTTTGATTTTAAAACATCTCTTTTTTGTTGCCTAATCTAAACTTTTGTGATATACTATCTGTGCTACACAAAACTTAATTCACGAAATGTGGGAGAACTCTATTTTTATAATAGGGTTGATTTTTGCACATACTTTTGTTAGTTCGATTTCGGCAAAAATGCGAATTCAACTGATAAAAGTATGGATGTTTTCCTCTTTTCGTGAAATTGTGTAGCAACAATAAGAGTTCGTGTTTTTCGGTGCAGCTCTTATTGGGCTGCACTTTTTTGTTTTAGGATAAAATTTAAAGGTGACTTTTAAAGAGAGGTGAAAAATTATAAAGCCGCAAAACAGGAGGAAACATTAAATGAAAAAAATCAAGGATTATTGGCACTTTAATGGCAATTATGCTCTTAACTTTATTAAATGGCTGTGGCTCAAAAAAGTGTGTTTATTGTGACAGCACAGACATTAAATACGAAGCGCTTTTTGTGCCGTCGGGAACATATGAATACTATTGTAAAGATTGTTACAATAAAAGAGAAGAAAGAAATGAAAACTCATCATATCCGATTGCCGGCGAGGATCTTAGGACTATTAGACCGATATAATTATTTAAACAAGCGCAAGAAAAATTTTTATTATACGAGGGGATAAAATGAAAGAAAAACTTAACAAAATAAAACAATTGGAACATCCTTATTCAAAAAAATACAAGAATCAATTAACGCCATAAACAAAATTTTTAATGCTATTTTAATATTAACTGCTGTTTTTGGCTTTGTTTTATCAATAATAGCATCTTCGGCATTAACCCAGTGGGCAGAAAACAGCCGAAAAAGCACAGGTAGCGATGTACCGATAGATATTTTCGGTTACATTATAGAATTTGAAGGGGAAACATTTGGGGCTTCACCTGTTGCAATATTTTTTTACATAATATTTTTATTTGCGATTCTTTCTCTTGTAATAATATGTATAAGAGAAATAGTAAATACATCGTTAGAATATAAAGTCAAAAAGTTAAAAAGTGTTTATCACACCGAGAAAATAACAGAATTATTAGCAGAAAGCGTAGCTTTTAAATTGGATTCTTCCGACACAACAGATGCAAAAGCAGAAGAAAGAGAAGAAAAGATATGAAAAACAAGAAAATATTAATACCTATTTTATCGTTTGTTATTATAAGTTTAATTTTGATATTTTTATTTAGTGGAAATTCACCAGAGAAGATAGCGGCAAAAAATCGAAAAGCAAGATTTGAATTTAATTATGAAGAGTATTTAAAAACTTATCCTGAATTTACTTTAACTAAATTTAAAAAGGAAGCGGATGTTTCTGAAAATGCAAGTATTGAAGAAACGGCAAAAAAATTAAAAGAGGGTATTTCCGCAGAAATAGATGTTAAAATATTAAAAACAAAAACAATGAAAAAAGAAGAAGTTGATGATTATACTCTTTATAATGATTTAAAAGAGGAATATCAAGAAATGACTACAGATGATTTTCAAAAAATATCGCAAAGCGCTGTAGTAAGAGTAGATTATGAAAGAATATCTAAAGATAGAACATGGGTAGAATCAGATGAACTGCTTTGTGTAAAAATGGGAACAAAGTGGTATGTTATGTTAGAATTAAGTACAAGTAGCGAAGATTAAAAAAAGGCTCTGCTAAAAAGAGCCTTTTTGTTATATGTCCGGGTTATATTATACATTGTGCATTGTGCATTAATTTAGATGTTAGAAATTAGAATTTAGATTGTAGAGGAATGAGCGCCTGCGGCGCGTTTATATATTGTCGGCTTTGCCGACACCTTCCTCTAACATCTATCATCTACAATCTATTATCTAAGTTTCGGAAGGCTTGCAGCTGCAACCGACTGACCAACGCGACGTGCGTTTTCGTCAGGAATGTTGAGTGAAATCTTTTTTGCAAGCTCTGGGAATTCTTTGTCAAGAACCTCTTGTGCACGCTCGAGCAGAATTACGCCGCCCTGTCCGCTTGTTACACGACCCATAATAAGCACGTGTTTAATATCATAAAACTCGCTGTAGTAAGCGATTGCATAACCAAAGTAAGCGCCTATTGTGTCATAAATTGCGGCAGCACGCTCATCGCCCTCAGCCATAAGACCTTGAACAACCTTTAGCTTTTCAGCAGGTGATAGGCTTTCGTCAAGCTCAATACCTGCAAAGGGGGCAAGCTTAATAACACCGTCTTGTGAGAAGTACTTAACGCCGCAGCCGTAGTCGCCTGACCACTCGTCAACCATAGCATCTTTGCAGAAGTCAACAGGCGCAAATGCAAGCTCATTAAGCCAACCTGTAATGTTACCCTGTGGGTCAACATAGCCTGCAGCTTCAGATGTACCCATAGCAACACCAAGCACCGAGTTGTCGTTTAGGTTCATAGCGCCGGCAAGCGCTGTAACATCGCCGTCGTTTGCAACCTCAATCGGAATATCTGCACCGATTTCACGTGCAACATCTATGTACATATTTTTAACCTTTTTGTCAAAGTCCTCATCACTAACTTTAAGGAAAAGAGACGCTACCATTATACGGTTGTCAATATAAACACCTGCACTTGAAACGCCGATAGCATCAACGCGGGGCATTTTTGAAGCAGCAGTCTTCATAGCGTCAAGTATGCCTTGGTAGTGGTAGTCTGGGTCGGTGTTGGTCTTGGGGAACCAAACAACCTCTTCAGAATATACGCTTTCGCCGTCAATAACAGCGCTAACCTTGCGGTCGCTGCCGCCTGCATCAAAGCCGATACGGCAACCGTCAAGGTGACGGCCAACGGGCGAAGCTGAAGATTTGTCAACAGGGGCGTTATCAAGCGATACGCTCTCTACACTAAATGTGGTCTCGTATACGCGTTCCATAAAGCGAACGTCAAAATCGCGTGCGCCGCCATAGCTGTAAGCCTCTTTAATTTTAGCTGCTACTGTGTCGCTACCTGCAATAATAATCTTGAAACCGCCGGCTACCCATAAAAGAGTTTTAACAATACGCTCTACAAAGTCAAAGTTTTCAACGTCTTTACCTGTGCCGTCGGGGAAAATGCGGGTTTTGTAGGTGGTTGTATAGCCCTTGTTACGCTCAATACCGATAACGATATCCTGTCCGTTATCTTTGGTTGCTTCGCGCATTTCGCGGCATACAACCGACATAGGGGTAAACTGTGGGTCAAGTTTTGCATTTACTTTAAGATTCATATCTGATTTCTCCTCCGATAATGGTTTTTAGTACATTAAAGCTGTCATCGGTTATAATGATGTCAGCATCTTTGCCCGTTTCAATAGAACCCTTTTTGTCGGCAACACCGATTGTTGTTGCGGGGTTAAGGGTTGCACCGTTTACACACTCATAAAGCGGAATGTTAGAGTTGGTGTAAACATTCCAAACACCCTTATTTAGCGGTAGCACGCTACCTGCAACGGTACCGTCTTCAAGGCGGCAAACAATATCGTTATAGATAATTTTGGTGCCGCCGAGTGTATATTCGCCATAAGGCAATCCGCCTGCGGGTAGACAGTCGGTAATAAATACAAGCTTTCTGCCCTTTATCTTATAAAGTAGGTCATAAAAGCAGCTGTTTACGTGGAAGGTGTCAACAATAACCTCACAGCTTACATCGCTGTTAAGTGCGGCCGTTACAACACCGGGTGCACGGTGGGCAAGAGGTGTCATAGCGTTAAACAGATGTGTTGCGTGCTTTACACCAATGTTAGTGCTTGCCATTGCTGTTTCATAATCGGCCGAGGTATGACCCATAGACATTACGACATCGGTATCACGTGCTATCTCACGAAGAGCGGCAAAATCCTCGGTATCGGTTTCGGGCGCCAGTGTGATAATCTTGATTATGTCGGCATATTCTTTAACAAAAGCAGCATCAGGCTTTAATATGTATTTAGGGTCTTGTGCACCCTTTTTGCTTTCGCTTATAAACGGACCTTCGGCGTGGCAACCCAAAATTTGTGAGCCGTTCCAGCTTTTGCTTTCTTCCTTTAGGTCACGACAAACCTGTAATGCCTTTTTAATAACTGCCATATCCACGGTCATTGTGGTGGGCAAAAATCCGGTAACACCGTTTTTAACAATGCCGCCCGCAATGGTGCGTATACTTTCTTCCTCACCGTCGCAAACATCTTTGCCTAAATATCCGTGAATGTGAATATCGATAAGACCGGGGGATACATAGCCGCCGCAAGCGTCGATAATTTCTGCACCCTGTGGTATTTGGTCCTTGCTTACGATGCCCTCAATCACATCGGTATAAAGCAGAGCCTTGCCTTCAACAATGCGGTCTTTTAAAATGATTTTACCGTTAATAATGGCTTTCATTAAGTCAACCTCCGTCAATCATATTATTTCACTATAATTCTACCAAAAAGCAAACAATAATGCAATATTTCTTTTTATTATTTTGCTTTAAAATTTTTGTTTTTTGTTATCGAAAAAGTATTGACAAAACACACAACAACACATATTATTTAAGTATAGAAATTTTGCAAAAAATTTTTATTCTCAAAAAAACCCTATGACGGAGGACACAATTATGGTATTTGAAAAAATGAAAGAAATTTTGGCTGAACAACTTGATGCAGATGTTGAAAGCATCACACTTGAAACCGACATCGCTGATGACCTAGGCGCCGACAGCCTTGATGTGGTTGAAATGCTTATGACTATTGAAACGGAATTTGACATTGAAATTCCCGACGAAGAAATTGAAAATCTTAAAACAGTGGGTAATGTTGTAGATTATATTCAAGAAAATATGTAATAAAATTTTTAGCCTTCGAATCAATCGGAGGCTAAAATATTATAACAAAGCTTTTAAAATATTGATTTAACTTTTCTTATAAAAAAGTTATTGTTTTAAACAACGTCTTATTGACAAAACGATAAAACTTGTGTATTATTTAAAAAAACAAGGAGAAAAGCAATTATGAGGCAAAAATTTTATTGGCAAGATAAGCCCGAAGGTTGTAACGAAGCCGTTTGGCGGTATGAAGCTAACCCTATACTAAAAATGAATCATTCACCTAAAATTGCCCGTCTTTTTAATAGTGCCACGTTGGTAACTGACGATAAAATTGTAGGCATTTTTCGCGGTGATATGCCCGACTGCACACCGGCACTTTTTTATGGCGAGAGTAAAGACGGCATAAATTGGGATATTGACGACAGCGGAATTAAAATTTTTGAAAAAGACGGAACACCCTTTATATATGAATATGCCTATGACCCACGTCTTACAAAGATTGATGATGATTATTATATAATCTTTTGTGCCGATGTTGTGGGTCCCAGCCTTTATATAGTAAGAACAAAAGATTTTAAGTATTACGAAAAGCTGGCAAACGGATTTTTGCCCTACAACCGCAACGGCGTTTTATTTCCAAGAAAATTTGATGATAAATATCTGTTTTTATCCCGCCCGTCTGATACAGGCCATACCCCCTGCGGAGATATTTATATCAGTGAAAGCCGCGATCTTGAATATTGGGGAAATCACAAACTGCTTATGACGGCACCTTACAAAAAAAGCTATTGGCAGCGTCTAAAAATAGGCGCAGGGCCGATACCGATAGAAACCGACGATTGTTGGATTTTGATTTATCACGGTGTAAACTCCACCTGTAATGGTCTTGTGTACAGTATGGGCGTAGCTCTGCTTGACAAAGACGACCCGTCAAAGGTGCTTGCACGTGGCAGACGTTATTTAATGACGCCTGAAACCGATTACGAGTGTATGGGCTTTGTGCCAAATGTTGTTTTCCCCTGCTCGGCACTCTGTGATGATGAGGGTCACATTACAATCTATTATGGTTCGGCAGATACAACCTTGTCGATCGCTTTTACCACCGTTAACGAACTTAAAAAGTTTGCAAGAGAAAATAACGATTAAGGAGAAAATGTTATGTATAGACTTAAAAAGCACGACTATAACCCCATTTTAAAACCAAATCCCCAAAATCAGTGGGAGGAGCGTTGCGTGCTGAATCCGGCGGTAATATATAACGATGAAACTGACGAATTTGTTATGCTTTACCGTGCTGCCGGCAACGATAAGCGCCACAAGATAGTTTTAGGTCTTGCTACAAGCCGCGACGGCGTTCATTTTGAGCGCCAGAGTGACAGGCCCGCCTTTGAGGGTGTAAACAATGAGCCTGACGGCGGCTGTATAGAGGACCCCCGCCTTATGAAAATAGGTGGCGTCTATTATCTAAGCTATGCCGCACGTGCCTATGCACCGGGACAATATTGGTTAGAAGAATATGTTGAAGGTCAGTCGCTGGCACCACGTTATCTTGACGACAGCGACTTTATGCCTGACGAGCTACCCGCCTTTGCTAAGGAAAATATAACCGCCAGCTACCTTGCCGCAACCAAAGATTTTAAAACATATAAAAAGTTTGGCAGAATTACTGAAGCCAAAATAGACGACCGCGACGTTTATCTTTTCCCCGAAAAGGTAGGCGGCAAGTATGTAATGATAAGCCGACCAAAGTTTAAAGATGTCGAGGGCATTACAATGCCTTCTATCTGGATCTCCTTTGGTGACGATTTAGTGGAATATGAAAAACCCGAGTTGCTTATGACAGGTCGCGAGTGGTGGGAGACCCAGCGTATGGGCGGCGGCACACCACCCATTAAAACCGACAAAGGTTGGTTTATGCTCTATCACGCTGTTGACGATAAGGGTGTTTACCGTGTGGGCGCTATTATGATGGACCTTGATGACCCACGCAAGATTATTGCCCGAACAAAAGACTTTATTATGGAGCCGGATGCCGACTTTGAAACAAGCGGTATTTATGACGGATGTGTGTTCCCCACAGGTAACGTGGTAAAGGACGGCACACTCTATGTTTATTACGGCTGCGCCGACGAATATATCGGTCTTGCAACCGCCGATTTTGACGAGCTTATAAATTACCTAATGACCGAATGCAAGGAAGATTAAGATAGAATTAAAACACCAAGGATTTTTCGCCTTGGTGTTTTGCTTTTGCCTTTATTCTATTCTGCTGCCCAAAAAAGCGGCTGCAATTTGTATCAGTTTAATATCGCTCGGCTCAAAATTGCCCGAAAGGTCGTCGGTTAAACAAATGCAACCCACAATATCTCCGGCGGCAATTATGGGGCACAAAGCGTGTACGGAGCGCTCACTACCCTCGACACAGGGTATAGCGTTGTCAGATTCTGCTATAAACAATCGACGATCTTCAACCAAAGGTTCAAGCTCGGAAGAGATAGGCTGCTCTAACAGTTCTTTTTTATAGCTTCCACTTGCCGCTATACATCGCTCACGGTCAAACACCGCCACACAAAGCTTATCGTTTTGCGAAATTGCCGCGCAAACACCTTCAGCAAGCGATTGCATTTCTCCCATAGGTGAATATTTTTTAAAAATAACATCTCCGTCAGTACCGGTGTAAATCTCCAACGGGTCGCCGTTACTGATTACATTGACATCATAAACCTTGTCCTTGCGATTTTTACTCGTTTGGACTATTTCAGTAGATAAGCTATTTATGATGCCTGAATTAAAATTTACGACTTCATCAAGTTCGGGCAGTACACCGCTTTTCAAAATGCTGTCGATATCTTCGTGGAAGTCAATTTCGATATGGTCTTCATAGATGTAAATTTTTTCGAACAGTAAGTCCAAATCGTGCTTGTTGAATTGCTCTCTCACGATTATCTCATCTATCAAATCCAATGCAACTTTGGTAAATCGATTTATTTGAGAGATTTTTTCTTGCCTTTGTTCGCTTAGCAGTATTTGGTTTTCGTATCCCTTAATTTTATTTTGAGCATCTGTAATCAACTCATCATAACTGTCTTCGATTTCTTCTTCTCGCTCGGGGTGTCGCATGATTTCTCTTGTTTTTTGTCTATAAAGTATTTTTAATTCTTCTTTTGCATCTTCAAGTTGTCTTGCAAGTGCTTCCAACACTTTTGCACTATTTCTCATGGGGTCGGAATTATTTTCGATGCTTTTTTGTATTTTTGCGATTAAGTCTGCACAGGATTCTTTTGTCCTTTGAAGGTATATCTTGACCAAATTATTAAGTTCGTCAACTTTTATATGGTGGCTTGAGCAAGCCTTTACGCCACGCTGATGATAAGCACCGCACCGATAGGCTTCCTTTAAGTCTTTCCGGCTCATCGGGAACATTGGACTTTTACAGTCACCGCAGACAAGTAATCCCGAATAAATATTATCGTATTTTTTAACACCACGATAATTATTTGTAGTCCTACTTCGCAACGCTTTTTCAGCAATTTTAAATTTTTTATAATCTACAATGGCTTCATGATGGTTTTCGAATACAAGATGTTCGTCTATATTCTTCTTTACATCTTCGCCGTTAATTTTCTTTCGGGTGTACTTTCCTTGGCGGAGAGTACCGATATAAAAATCGTTTTGTAAAATTCCTTGAATTGTTGCAATACTCCACTGTGGTTTTGCCTTTCGATTCGAGACTTCGCCTTTAGCAATTTTCCGTGCAACCTCGTTCATTCTCGGGGTCGGGATGTTCTGCTCGGTTAAGTAATTGGCGATTTTTTTATAACCCCAGCCCTCAATGTATAAGTCAAATACCTTTCTTACAACTTCGGCTTCAGCAGGTTCGACCTCGAATGCCATTGTTTTGGTATTTGTTATTACATAACCGTAAGGCACAGCACATATCCATTTTCCGTCTTCTTGCCTTCTTTTAATAACCGACTTTACTTTTTTCGATGCATCGGTAACGGGCATTTCGTTTACAAGGAAGCGGAATTGTATCGCTGTCCAGTCATCATAAGTGGGATAGTCAATGCTGTCGCCTATTGATATGATGCGAACTCCGGCATCCCTTAAATCTTCAAGTTCAACAAGTCCACGACTGTTTCTGCGAGAAAATCTTGAAAAATCTTTTACGATAAGTATATCATAATGCTTTTTCATAAGGAAGGGTCGCATTTCTTGGTAGCCCTCACGCTGCTCGAATGTATAACCGCTTCGGTCACGGTCTTCATAAAAGGTCAGCGTTGAACCAGGGAAATTGCGTTTTACATACTCGCTTATGATAGATTTCTGATTTTCGATAGAGGTATTATCTCTGTCGAGTTCTTCGTCTACGGAAATACGACAGTATCCTGCTATGTTAAATTTCTCTACCATATCGCACATCATCCTTTCTTTTTATTTTACGACAACATTGTATCACATTTTATTTCCAAAAGCAAGAGGAATAAAAAAGAAATGGGCGATGCTTTTGCATCGCCCAAGTCATTATTATGAAGTCTTTTCACTATTTTCAGTAGCTATAATTTCATAGTGACGCTTCATTAAGGAGTATAGTGAGTCCTCCATGTGTTTGCCTTGACCGGACTTAAATACCACGCAACGATATTTTTTAGCCGTCCATTCGGCAAACTGTGAACTCAAGGATTCCATTAATTTTTTATCTTGAGCTTCTTCTTTATTCATCCAAAACAACACTGTTTTGTAAGGTTTTTCTTTCACTTCTACAATCATTGAGTCCACCTCTTTTCATAATTATATTTTTGTCTTAATTTTTAAATTTAATACTTTTAATTGTTATTTTTTTACATTTGTAATGTTATTTCTGCTTGCTCGGACTGTAAATCCTCGGGTA
>JAUNAM010000007.1 GCA_030527615.1 Clostridia bacterium | reverse complement strand
ATATCAAGATAAAAGGAATATGTTTAAACAAAGAATAAATTTAAAAGCTTGAAATAATAAATTAATATTAATTGGTTTTTAGATTGTTGATATATTCCTCTACATCAATAATCTTGTTGTCAACACGTGCCTGCTCGGCAGCAAAGGTAACAAGGTGGCTATAGCAGGATTCCTCAATAGTGGGGATAGAGCAGCCGGTGTATTCTCCCATCATATAATCATAAAGGGTTTCTACAATACCGCTATCACCGCCACCGTGACCGCCGGTGATGCTGTTAGAGCCGCTGCAGGGGATTTCTTCATATTCTTTATTAAGGCTATTATATACCTTTATGGGTGAATCGTCGCCAAGCACTGCACGAACATGACCCTTAGTACCCATAATGTCGATATATCTTCCTTCGGCTGTAAATGCCGACATAGTGAATGTAACGGTAATGTTATCCTCAAACAGCATATTAACGGTTTGGTGGTCAACAACGTCGTTGTCGCACTTAAATATACATTTACCCGGTTGCTCGGTGGTGATGGTTTTCATTACATCATCATCGGTGGGGTAGTAAAGATTGGTGATAGCACGGCGATACCAATAGCCCTTATCGTCAAAATAAAGCTTTACTGCGTTATATGGGCAGGTATCATATTCGGGGCAGCCCTCTATGCAGTATTCGGGTGAGCCTTTGGGGGCATTGTCACGGTTAAAGTATGAAAGGTGACCAAATGACTGCACCTGACGGCAGCGCTTGCCGATAAGCCACTGCAAAATGTCGATATCGTGGCAAGATTTTTGTAAAAGCATTACCGAGCTACGCTCACTATTACCCCAGCGGCCGCGTACAAAGCTGTGAGAATGGTGCACAAAACCGACGCCCTCTTCGTGGTTTACAGACATAACCTTGCCGATTTTACCCGAGTCGATAATCTCTTTAAGCTTTGAGAACATATATGTATAGCGAAGCACAGTGCAGATAACAACCTTAACATTGTTTTTAACTGCCGCATCGGTAAGGGCTATGCACTCTTCAGGTGTGGGGGTGATGGGTTTTTCAAGTAAAAGGTCATAACCGAGTTCTATAGCTTTCATAGCCGGTTCAAAGTGGTCACGGTCCATAGTGGCAATAATAACAATATCTGCAATTTTGCCAAGCTCAAAAAGCGGCTTGTAATCTGTAAAACACATATCATCGGGTATGTTGTGCAATTCCTTTATGTGTTGGCGACGACTTTCAATAGGCTCTGCTACCGCTACAACCTTAAACTTTTCGGGGCTACTTGCCATATAGTCGGTGTAGGTGGTGCCGCGGTTGCCTGCACCAATAAGTACAACCTTTAACTGCTTCATAAAAAATCCATCCTTTACAAACTTATTGTTTTGGGTTATATTAGTAGTATATAATGTCTAAAATCGTAAAACTATACTATTTTAGACTAATTTATATGATTTTAGTTAAAAATGAGGTGTTTTTTTGAATTGGAAGTCCTATGAGGTCATTGAGCAGATAAGTATAAAGCAGATATATACTATTTTTAATAGACATTTTGAAAAGAATTATAATTTTGCGGGCGAAATGCATGACTTTTGGGAAATGATGTATATTATAGATGGCTCTATGACGGTGTCGGCTGACGATAAGGTTCATACATTGTCAATGGGTGACCTTATTATATTTAAGCCATATCAGCTGCATAAGTTTAATGTTGATGACAGCTTGGGTGCCACGGTGCTTATTGCAACCTTTACTATGCAAGGCACACTTTGCCAAAAAATTGACGGCAGGGCATATAGACTTGAAAAATTTCAGCGCTCTATACTAAAAACTTTTTTACAATATTTAGATTATGAAATCAATCATAATGAGCAGGCAAAAGCGGGGGACTATTGGTATAATGTGTTGCCTTTTTTTGAAAATGATAATACATTTATACAAACAGCGGCGCTTTTTATAAGCCGAATACTATTAACACTTTCAGATAGCGCACACACAATTTCAAAAGATAAAACCTATGAAACAGAAATGTTCAAAAAGGCACTTCAAGTAATGAATGAAAATATTGACCAAAATCTTTTGGTAGATGAAATTGCCACCCGACTTAATATAAGTGTTTCAAGTCTTAAATTGCTATTTGACAAATACGCAGGTATGAGTGTACATAAATATTTTTTGACACTGAAAATCAAGACGGCAACCATAATGCTAAAAACGGGGTTGTCGGTAAGCGAGGTTTCAGAAAAATTGGGCTTTAGCAGTCAAGGATATTTTTCTTATTGCTATAAGCGAGAGACGGGGAACAACCCTTCGCAGATATGAAATAAACCCTCGACTATATAATGAGTCGAGGGTTTTGCTTTTTTATTTATGAAAATCAAATTTTGTGCCCTTGCGGATTTGCTCTACAGCGTACATAACCTCAAGCGCTTCGCTATCTTTGATAGGATATTCAGCACCGCTTCTATAGCTGTCGTACATATAGTCCCAAATAACTGTTAGGTCTTGGTCGGGAGCCTTGTACTCTTTTTCTATCCAATCAAGCTCTACCGCCGCTGCAAAGGTGCCGCTTGCACCAAAGCTTGCGCCGGGTGTGCCGGGGTCAGATACAACAGGGTCAAGCTTTTGCTCGGGGTTTATGTAGCGAAGCTTAATGTCATACTCGTTACCTGTATATCCGCAAAGCATTGAGCCGCGGTCGCCAAACACCTCAAAGGTTCTGCATGACTTTAGTGCCATACCGCCGCTAATGCACATATTAACGGTGCGGCCGCCTTCACTTTCAAAATGGATTATAACGTGGTCTTCACAGTCACCGCCTGCAGTTACCTGTTTTAGTTCGCCGGTAATGTTTTTGATAGGTGAGCCTAAAAGGCGAAGAGAGTGGTCAATAATGTGCGGACCCCAGTTAAGTAGCTGACCGCCGCCAAACTCGCTAATGGTCTGCCAGTCGTTGCGGTGCTGGAATGAGCCTTGTGAAATGTTAATTTCATACACGTTGCCGAGTACACCTGAATTAACGGTGTTTAAAACCTCGTTAAAAACACTCTCAAAACGACGGTTATGACGAACATAAAGCTTTGGCGTTCCGGGCTTATTTGCCATAGCAAATAAATCCTCGGCTTGCTTTAGTGTAAGACCGATTGGCTTTTCTATTAAAACATCCTTGCCTGCTTTAAGCGCCTTTGCGGCATGCTCAAAGTGGTCGCAAGAGCGTGTAGCAATAGCCACGATTTCTACGTCGGGGTCAGCGATAAGGGCATCAATATTGTCATAGCCCTTACAACCGTATTTTTCTACCATCATTTCAACACGCTCGGGTATAAGGTCACAAGCGGCAACATATTGGTATTTATCCTCTTTGCCGGCAATTTCATTTGTGTGCATACCCCAGCCTGCACGGCCGATACCTACAAGACCTAATTTAATTGGATTTGACATAATTAACACTCCTTATATACCACAGTTTTTAAGATATTCACGACTGATTTTAAGGTCAATTTTCGGGTCTTGCAGGTGAGTATCGTGCTCAACCATTACCCAACCTTCATAATTGTTCTTAAGCAGCACCTTGGCAACGTCACGTGCAACATCGCCCATTACACCGCCGCCAACCTCGCAGAAACGAAGGCGTGCTTGCCAGTTATCTGCAATGGAAATGCTTTCATCTTTTATAACATAATCTTTAAAGTGAACGGTAAGAATACGGTCAAAGTATTTTTCGGCAATATAAGCGGGGTCACCGCCTGCAGCGTGTAGGTGACCAATGTCAAATACCATACCGCAATCGGGGCAACGCTTTAAAAATTCTTCAAGCTGGTCTTGATTTTCAACCGGAAAGCCTAAGTGGTTGTGAATACCAACCTTAATGCCGTATTGCGCGGCAAGCTCTGCTTGATGATTTGCCTGACGGCAGTGCTCGTCAAAGTTTTTTGACGGAGCTTGCACCCATATATATTTTTTACCAAGACCTGCAGAAAAGGTGAGTGTATCAGAAGCGTTAGTGCCGCGGCAGGTTGCAAAACCCATGCCGAGCTTTGCTGCAAGGGCGTTATATTCAAGCGCTTTAGCAGGACTTGCCACTTCAAGACGTTCAATGCCGTCAAAGCCGATTTCTTTAAGCATATTAAGGCGCCATTCATAGTCGTGCATACCGCCATACCATTGATTAAGGCCATAATCTGCTATGCCTACTTTAATCATAAAAAAACCTCTTTCTAAAGTTATTACGATTTCTTATTCTATTTTATCATAAATTTAATTCATATTCAAGTTTTTTATGTAATTTTTAACATTAATCACACAATTTTCTTTGCGTGAAGCTTCGGCAGCAAAGACAACAAGGTGATTATAGCACGATTCTTCAATAGTTGGAACGCAATTATCATCGTAGTCACCGATGATATAGTCATATAATGTTTTAACTATACCGGTATCGCCACCGCCGTGACCGGCAGTAATGCTGTTAGAGCCGATGCTTTCAATTTCTTCAAATTCGTTTGAAAAACTGAAAATTTTAATTGGCGAATTATCACCAAGCGAAGCACGAACTTGACCCTTGGTGCCCATAATGTTTATATATCTGCCATCAACGGCAAAGGCTGTCATAGTAAAGGTTACCGTTATATCGTCTTCAAACAGCATATTTACGGTTTGGTGGTCAACAACATCGTTATCGCATTTATAAATGCATTTGCCGTACTGTGTTGTGCGAAGGGTGTGTTCTACGTCGGCATCGGTTGGGTTGTATAGGTCGGTGCTGGAGCGGCGGAACCACATATTTTCTTTATCATCAAGATAAAGTCTAACGGCGTTATATTTGCATTTTTCAGCGTGAGGACATCCTTCTATGCAATATTCGGGGGAGCCTTTGGGTGCATTTTTTTGTGTAAAATGGGTTAAATTGCCAAAAGATTGAACCTGTTTGCATTGTTTGCCGATTAGCCATTGTAGAATATCAATATCGTGACAAGATTTTTGCAGTAGCATTGGTGAACTACGCTCGCTATTGCCCCAACGACCGCGTACAAAGCTGTGTGATTGATGGGTGTATCCTACACACTCTTCGTGATTAATAGATATAACATCACCAATTTTGCCCGAATCAATAATTTCTTTTAACTTTTGGAAAAGGAAGGTGTATCGCAGCACAGTGCACACAACAACCTTGACCTTATTTATTTTTGCCCAGTCACAAAGTGCAATACATTCTTCCGGAGTGGGAGTTATGGGCTTTTCAAGTAAAATGTCATATTTTAAGCTGATTGCTTTCATAGACGGTTCAAAGTGGTCACGGTCCATAGTGGCAATAACCGCCAAGTCGGCAATTTTGCCAAGAGCAAGCAACGGCTTATAATCGGTAAAGCACATATCGTCTGGTATGTTGTGCAGCTCTTTGATGTGTTGACGGCGACTTTCTATCGGTTCGGCAACGGCAACTACCTTAAACTGTTCGGGCAGATTTGCCATAATATCGGTATAGGTTGTGCCGCGGTCACCTGCGCCTATTAATATTACCTTTAATTGCTTCATATACTCATCCTTTACATTTTATATTTTTTATTGTATATTATTAGTATAAAAGGACTAAAAACATAAAACAATTCAAAAATAGGCTAATTTCTATGATTTTAGTTCAGAAATAGGTGATGATGTGCATTGGGAATCATTTGATATAGTTGAACAAATTAATATAAATCGACTTTATACACTTTATAAAATGCATTTTAACAAAGACTATAACTTTGCAGGTGAAATGCATGACTTTTGGGAATGTATGTATATTTTGGAGGGTGAAATGACTGTCTCTGCCGATGAAAAGGTGCATACATTATCTTATGGTGATATGATTTTGTTTAAGCCATACGAACTGCATAAATTTATTGTTAATGACAAAGACGGCGCTACGGTGTTAACCTTTACCTTTGATATGCAGGGCGATTTTTGCAAAGCCATAGAGGGCAGGGCATATCACCTTAAGCATTTTCAGCGTTCTATCATAAGAACATTTTTAGTATATCTTGATTTTGAAATTAAACAAAACAAAAGTATTAAGGATAAAGAATTTTATTGGAATGTTTTGCCTTACTTTAAAGAAAATCATATTTTTTTGCAGACGGTATCATTTTTTATAAGCAGAATTTTGTTGTCGCTTTCTGATGCGGGCACAACTTTATCTAAAACCAAAACCTATGAAACCGAGCTTTTTAAAAGAGCGTTGCAAATAATGAATGAAAACATTGATACAAGTCTTTCGGTTGATGTAATTGCAAGTTGGCTTAATATAAGCACATCAAGCCTTAAGCGGTTGTTTGAAAAATATGCAGGTATGAGTGTGCACAAATATTTTTTAACACTTAAAATTAAGACGGCAACACTTATGCTTAAAGGCGGTGCATCGGTAAACGAGGTGTCTGACAAGCTTGGATTTAGCAGTGCAGGGTATTTTTCGTGTGTGTATAAACGAGAAACGGGCATTAATCCGTCACAAGTATAAAAGGATAGTCTTAGCGACTATCCTTTTTGAATTTATTTAATGTATATGTAATAATGTGATTTGAATTGTTGTATATACCTTTATAAAAATGTGATAATATAACGCTTATTATAGCGGTTATTGTTGTAAATAAAATGCTACCAAAACCAAACATCTCACAGCATAACAGTATTGTGGCTATAGGACATTTTGTGGATGCGCTAAACAAAACCGCAATGCCAATAGCGGCACCAAAGCCTATTGGCAGGTTAAGAATTAGAGCAAGTGCGCCGCCAAGTGTGGCACCGATAAACAGCGTCGGTACTATCTCGCCACCTTTGTAGCCTGCCGATACACAAATAATTGTGAACAGAAGCTTTAAAGCAAATGCCTCATATTTTACCGAGCCGTCAAATACATGGGCTATAACATCAACACCGCCGCCGTTGTAATCATTTGAGCTGATTAAAAGGGTGAGCACTATAATAATTATACCGCCAACAGCAATTCGTAAAAAATCGTTTTTTAGCAATTTTTTTGCAATATGCTCGGCAAGGTGCAGACCTTTACACCACACCAAGCAGACAATTACACAAGCTATAATAATTATCGCTGTTTTTAAAATAATCGGTAATGAAAAATAGGGTATATCACCTATATTAAAGCGTTCGGCATGAGTGCCTAAAATGGCAGCAACCTTAAAAGCCGTAAGGCTTGATATAAAAATCGGTATTATAGAGGTAAAGCAAAGACGGGTCATAATTATCTCTATAACAAAAACCGCCGCTGCAAGCGGTGTGCCGAAAAGCGCCGAAAAAAGAGCTGCCATACCGCATAATAACATTACACGGCGAGATTTGTCGTCTAACCTAAACAAATGTGACAATACACTTGCGACACCGCCGCCTATTTGCAAAGCGGCACCTTCACGGCCAACCGATGCACCAAATAAATGTGACAGCACGCCGCCGCCAAAGATGGCAACGCTGAGCCCGTGGGGAAGGGGTGTGTTATTTTTTGAAGCGTTAAAAACACTTAATGTATTTGCACCGTTTATTTGTAAAAGTTTGTAAATTGTAACCGACACCAAGCCGCCTAAAGGAAGTAAGTATATAAGAAAGCTATGCTCGTTGCGAATATTGGTGACAAGCTCCACACTTTTTGAGAATGCCGCACCGCATACACCGCCAATAAAGCCTAAAGCAAGGCTTAAAATCAGCCATAGCGTATAGGCTTTAATTTTATCTAATCTTTTCACGGTTAAAATTACTCTATAACCAATTCGGAATATACATTACCGTCTTCTACAACGTCTTTATTATAAACATGACGACCCACAATAGTAAGTAATTCTTTTATGCCGTCTATATCGTCTGATGCAAATTCAAGGTAACAGGTTTGTGAATCTTCAGTATTCAGATTTTCATAAAAATCTGAAACATATACTAAAAATTTGTCTAAAACATCTTCAAGGGGGTATTGAGCGATTTCGGCGGCATTTTCACCTTCCTCAAACTCGGGTTCTTGTTCAAAAGAAAGGCTGGTATAATATTCATCTTCATATAAATAAATATTATCCTCTACTAATTTGTAGTTGCTTTTTTTAAATACTCCGTTTTTGTATTTTTTTGCCGAATAGATTTGAATGTTTTTCATAATTATTTCTCCTTTATTTTTTTTGCAAGTATCATTACAAAGTGTAGTGCCAAGCCTACAACAATGGCAACCACCAAATCAAATATAACGGTAAGTGCAAAGGTTAGGCACATTACAACTATGTTGCAAATGTCTTTTTCTTTAATTATTTTTAAAAAGCTGCGCCACTCGCTCATATTATAAGCCACTATAAACAGTATTGCTGCAATGCAGGGCATAGGTATTAATTTTGCAAGGGGCATTAAAAACAGCACAACAAGCAGCAAAACAAGTGAATGCACCATACCGGATAGCGGTGTTCTGCCGCCGTTTTTAATGTTTGCGGCGGTACGTGCGATAGCACCTGTAGCAGGAATTCCGCCAAAAGCAACCGATGCCATATTGCCAAGACCTTGTGCTACAAGCTCAGCATTGGGGTTGTGCTTTTGATTTACCATTCCGTCAGCCACCACACAAGAAAGCAATGACTCAATACCCGCCAAAATTGCGATTGTGAGGGCGTTAGGTATTAGTGAGATAATATCGTCAACTTTTATGCTGATGTTGCCTAAGGTGAATTTAGGAAAGCCTGACGGTATATCGTAAAGCTCACCTATAGTGTAGGTGCCGTTATTTAATGCGGGTATTAACAAAACAAGCAAAGCACCCACAACCACCGCAATTAAGGAGGGGGGAACACGCTTTTCAAAACGGGGGTAAATAATGAGAATTGCAAGGCAGGCAGCGCCCACCAATAACGATTGCCAATTAAAGGTGGAAATATTGTGTATGTTTGCCTCAATCTTTTCGATAGCCTCAATGGGTTTGGCACCGTCAATATATGTAAGACCTAAAAAGTCTTTAATTTGACCTAAAAATATGGTTACGGCAATGCCGGCGGTAAAACCGACGGTTATGGTTTTTGGCACGTATTTAATAAGTGTGCCTAAGCGTAGCACGCCCATAAGTATCAATATAATACCCGCCATAAGCGAGGCGATAATCAGACCCGACATACCCTTGGTGGCAACAATGCCCGCAACAACGGTTGCAAATGCTGCTGTAGGACCCGCGATTTGCACGGTGCTGCCGCCAAAAAGTGCCACAATAAAGCCTGCAAAAATAGCGGTATACACGCCGCATGCCGGCTCTACCCCCGAAGCCAACGCCAAAGCGATTGACAGCGGCAGGGCAATGATAGCCACGATTATACCGGCAACAATATCCTTGATAAGTTGGTCTTTTGTGTAGCCTTTAAGTGTTTCAAAAAACTTTGGTTTTAAATAAAATGAATTCATAGGTATCACCCGTACATAAAAGTTCGATTAATTTTACCATTAGCGACAAAATATGTCAATGACCAACCTTATTTATTGCTTTTGTTTTTTCTTCTGACTCTGTTTAGGTGGCGTACAAAATTGCCGCTTGCAATATATTCGGCAAGCACGTATTGGTCAAGTACCGGCACCGAACATGAAAATTCGCCTAATACCTTATGATAGGTTTCAAGCAATGAATCGGGTAAAATCATATAGCCTATGCGCATAGAGGGTGAAAGACTTTTTGAAAAGGTGTTTATATATATAACCCGTTTTTGTGTGTCTAATGAATAGAGGGTTTCTATTGGTTGGGCAGGCTTATAAAATTCACTGTTAAAATCGTCCTCGACAATATATTTATTGCCGCCTGCCCAGCGCAGATACTCGTATTTTTTAGGTATAGATGTGGTTATATCGGTAGGGAAGCTGCGGTAGGGGGTTACGTGCAAAACATCTATGTCGTTATCTAAAAGCTCGGCACTTTTGATGCCGTCGTTACCCATTTTAAGCTTTTTAATATTAGCACCCTCACCCACATAAACCGCCTCAATTTTTGAATAAGATGGGTCTTCTATGCCGTAAAGGCGGTCTCTGCCAAGCAGCTTTACAACCGTTTCATATAGCTGTTCGGCACCCGAGCCTATAACAATATTTTGCGGTTTGGCAATCATTCCTCGGTTTTTAAAAAGGTAGTCTGTCAAAACATTTCGCAAAACGGCACAACCCATATTGGGCGATTTTATAAAAAGCTGCTCACCGCGTTCGGATATAACCTTTCTGATGGTTTTAAACCACAGTGAATATTCAAAATCTTGGGCTTGGGTTTGATTGTTAAGCTCGTCAAGGTGCTCTATATTTATTTCTTGCGTTTCTTGTTTGTATAGCGCATCAATACGGCAGACAAAATATCCGCTGCGCTCGCGGGCTTCAACATAGCCTTCGTCTATCAGCATTCCGTATGCCGACTCAATCGTTATAACGCTGCAGCCGTATTTGTCTGCTGCTACTCGTTTAGATGCCAGCCTTTCGCCGGCATTGTATTCTGACCGTAATATTTTATTTTTAATATCTTTGTATATTTCAAAATACCGTTTCATTTGGTTATATAATATTCTCCTTTTTTGGTTATTATAATAAGACCACATTTGTATTATAATACCATAAAACCAAAATGTAAAGGGGACAAACCAATGTCATATAAAAAAATTTTAACGGTTCAAGATATTTCTTGTGTAGGTCAATGCTCACTAACTGTGGCACTGCCTATTATTTCTGCTTGCGGTGTTGAGTGTGCGGTGTTGCCGTCGGCGGTGCTTTCTACCCACACATACGGATTTAACGGCTTTACATTTCGTGACCTTACAGATGATATGCCCAAGATAAAGGACCATTTTGTAAAAGAGGGTATTAAGTTTGATGCTATTTATACGGGTTATCTTGGCAGCGCTAAACAGATAGATTATGTAATAGACTTTTTTAATCAAACCGCCAACGACGATTGTGTAAAGATTGTTGACCCTGCAATGGCTGATAACGGCAGTTTGTACACAGGCTTCGATATCGATTTTGTAAAGGCAATGAGAACGCTCTGCGGCAAGGCGGACTATGTTTTGCCCAACCTGACCGAGGCGTGTTTTTTAACCGATACCGAATACAAAACAGAATATGACAAATCCTATATTGACGGTATAATTGAAAAGCTTATAGCATTGGGCGCTAAAAATGTTATCTTTACGGGTGTTAGCTACCGTGAGGGTAAGACCGGTATTGTTGTGTTTGAAAACGGTGAATATGCATATTATGAGCATGACTTTTTACCCGGAAGCTGCCACGGTACAGGCGATATTTATGCTTCGGCGTTTACCGGTGCATTAATAAGGGGTAAAAACGCGTTTGAGTCGGCACAGATTGCCGCCGATTACACAATGGAGTGTATACGTGCCACCGCTGATGAAAAAGACCACTGGTACGGCGCAAAATTTGAGCCTGTGCTCGGTAAACTGATTGAAATGATAAACCAATAAACAAAACCACCGCAGTTTCTGATAAAAGAAATTGCGGTGTTTTTTCGCCTTGACTTTTCTGCCCAAAAGAAAAATCACGCGTAGCGTGTATGTAATCAAGCCGACAGATTTTTTATGCACACCTAAAGGTGTGATGCCATACACTGACTCGGCGGTGATTACATACCAAGCCTGTCGGCTTGTATAAAAATAAGAGCAATCTATACAGTCTGAAACAGTCCACCGGACTGTTTTTCTTTACGCCGTCTGTCTTCTTAAGGTTGAAGTCCTGTAACATAAAAAAGCACCGAATTAAAGGAAATCGGTGCTTTTTAAGTGTTCAAACTATAGATCTAAAAGTTGCCTTTTCTTTGCGTCAAATTCTTCTTGAGTAATTATGTTATTATCAAGTAAATCTTTATATTTTTTAAGTACATCTATTTGACTTGATTCTGTATTATAATCATAGTTGTCAGAGGCAGATGTGCTGTCGGATTTTGTAGCATTATTCAGTAAATCTTTATATCTTTTAAGATCATCTGCTTTAATAGATTCTCTATTGTGATTATTAATAACAAATTTTTTTGAATTTTTAACAAAAACCAATATGATTATTGCAATTATTAAACCCTTACTTATTATGTTGAAGAAAGGATTAATTTCTCCTAAAGTATCAGGCACATTACTAAAGTAAGGAAAGATTTTGCCTATTTCACTGCCCACATATCTTGAACTAAAACAGATCAAACTAAATAATAACATTAATATTGGAACAATGTAATGAAGCACATTATCTTTTTCAAACGATTTATCAAAAGCAGATATAGCAGATAGCAGAATGTTTGCTGCCATCAAAATGAATAGTATAATATCGATGATATAACGGTGTGCTATTGTGTATACCAAATATGTTATACCTATCGAGGATGTGGTTACACTTGTTGAGGTTGACGAAGTAAATGATACCGTTTCATATGGTACTGCACAAACAATAGCAATTAGTGCTATTTGAAGTATCAATTCAATTATTGATAATATTCTTTTAATTGGCTTTTTTTCGTTCATATGTTATTCTCCTTTTCTAATATAACTATTAAATAGCTACTTTCTTACATTGCTATATATTTTACTGTTGCGGTGTTCTAATAATTGTAGTTTTAGTGCAAATACATTATAAACCAAATTGGTTTATTTGTCAATACACCAATTTGGTTTAGTTTAGAATAACCATATATAAGTAAGAAGGTGGTTATTTATGTATTCAAGAATCAGAGAACTGCGAGAAGATAAAGATTTATTTCAAAAAGATATAGCAGAGTACTTACATTGTAGCCAAGTAGCGTATTCGCGTTATGAGCTGGGACTGCGCGATATACCAACAGAGGTTTTAATTGCCCTTGCAAAATATCATAATACAAGTGTTGATTTTTTATTGGGACTTACCGATAACAAAACACCATATAGCAAATAAAAACACACCGTAACTCCTTAACACGTAAGGAATTGCGGTGTTTTATTTAATGAAGCACAATTTTCAAAGAAAAAAACTAAATGTTTTTACTCTTAATTGTGTTTATAGATGCGACTAACATTCTGCGAATAGAGCCACAATCGTGTAATTAGCACCAATGCTTGTAGCAGAGCGCTCAAGCTGATTAACAATAGAATAATGACCCTTTATACTGTCACAAAGCTTTAGAATTTTTACAGCAAATTCCATAGAAGCATTAGCACGTTTACTTTCAGCCATAATAACAACCTCATTTCGTAAATAATTATAGCATACCTGCTTTAATAAAGCAAACAAAGTGAAATCGTGCTGAAGCACGGTGAAATCTGTATTGCAGGTGAAATCGAAAGCTGACGCTTTCGGTGAAATTAAATCCGCCTTTCAACCCGACTTTAGTCGGATTTAACCACGCAAGTGATTTCACCCCACGAAAGTGGGATTTATCCCGTCTGTAAAGACGGATTTAGTTGAAAAAGACCTTGTTCTTTTAAGAACAAGGTCTTTTTCTGGTCCGAGTTACAGGACTTGAACCTGCGGCCTCTTGACCCCCAGTCAAGCACGCTACCAACTGCGCCAAACCCGGATATTAAGTTTTAAAGATTTGAATAAGTTAACTCTCGACCCCGCGAGCCAAGCGGCCAACTGTGACAAATCCGGATATTAAGTTTTAAAGATTTGAATAAGTTAACTCTCGACCCCGTAGAGCCCAAGCGGCCAACTGCGCCAAACCCGGAAATTAAATTATATCTGATTTGAATAAGTTAACACTCGACCCCGTAGAGCCAAGCGGCCAACTGTGCCAAACCCGGATATTAAATTAAGTAATAAGTAATAGGTAATAAGTTACCTATAGTTTGCAAAATTGCAGTGCAATTTTGCCCGACCGTGATATTATACAACGGTCAGGCAAGAAAGTCAACAATTTTTTAAAAAAGATTAATCAGCAAAGCCTGATTCAACAAGTGCTACAAGACCTGCCATTGCGTCAGCTTCGTCGCTGCCGTCGCAGATGATTTTAATGGTAGTACCGCCGATAATGCCAAGTGATAATACACCAAGCAAGCTCTTTGCGTTAACTTTTCTTTCGTCCTTTTCTACCCAGATTGAAGACTTAAACTCATTAGCCTTTTGGATGAAGAAGGTTGCAGGACGAGCATGAAGACCAACTTGATTTTGAATTACTACATCTTTAACACACATTTCAAATAACTCCTCAATAGTAGAATATTAAAATATAAATAGTTTGCTATGATAGTATTATACCACATTTAATGCAAAGGTCAATCATTTGTTAAAAAGTTCTAATATTTATCCAATTTTTTGTGCTTTTTATACGCCGAATTTGGTGAAAATGATAAATTGAAACACTATATAGTGTGGTTTGTTGATTGTTTGTGTCTATTTTTTGCGTTTTTTGTCAGGTATTAGACCTAAAAGCTTTTGGTCATCAGTGGTTAGCTCTAACTTTTTAAACATTTCAGGGCGAAGCTCACGCGTTATTTCAAGCGACTGCTTACGACGCCATTTATTGATTTCGGCATGGTTACCCGAAAGTAAAACCTCGGGCACCTCGCGGTCGCGCCAAACCGACGGTTTAGTGTATTGCGGGTATTCGAGCACACCCGAAAAATGGCTTTCATCCTCAAAACAGATATCGTCGGAAAGCACACCCGGCAGCATTCGGCACACGGCGTCAGCAAGGGCTAAAGCGGGTAATTCACCACCTGTGAGCACAAAATCACCGATAGATATTTGCTCGTCAACTATTTCGTCGAGCACGCGTTCATCAACACCTTCATAATGCCCACAAAGCAGCACAAGGCGTTCGAGCTTTGAAAGCTCAACAACCTTTGATTGATTAAGCGTAGTGCCCTTGGGAGATAGATAGATAAGGTGCGGCTTGGGTTCGCCTTCGGTATATAGGGATTTATAACAATTATAAATCGGCTCTGCCGACATTACCATACCCATACCTCCGCCATAGGGGGTGTCGTCAACCTTGTTGTGCTTGTTGCCGGCAAAATCACGAATGTTGTGGCACTCTATTTGCACCTTGTCGGCCTTTTGTGCACGACCGATTATGCTCTCACTCATAACAGTATTGCACATTTCGGGGAAAAGGGTAAGTATATCAATCTTCATCGTCGAAAATCCCCTTTAACGGTTTGATTTTAATGACATCGGTGTCTATGTCAACATCGACAATAACATCGGGTATAGCCGGCACAAGATATTCCTTATCGTCACGTTTTATATGCCAAACGTCGTTAGCACCGGTGGGAGATACATCACTTAGTGTACCAAGCAGGGCGCCTGTATCGGCATCGTAAACGTGGGATCCGATTATTTCACTTATAAAATATCTGCCTTCGGGTAAGGCGGCATCATCACGGCGAATATAAAGCACGTGGTTTCTTAATTTTTCGGCTTCTTCAATGGTGTTGATACCTTTAACCGAGGCTATTACAACATTGCCGTGGGGTGTGATTTTTAAAAGCTCTATTTTTTGCTTGCCGTTTTGCAGATAGAATTTTTTAAACTGTGTTAAAAATTCGCCGTTATCAGACCAAGGTTGTATGCGCACCATACCCTTAACGCCGTGTGTACCGACAAATTTACCTATTTCTAAAAATTCTTTTTTCATAAAAATTCACCTTGAATTTATTTTATATATTAAAAGCCCCCATTGCGGGGGCGTATTTTTTGTTTGTGCCCGTCAAAGACGGGCGTGAAAATCAGTCGATTTCTACAACGATTTTTTCATGGTTGCGATTGGCAGCAGCACGCATAACGGTGCGGATTGCCTGTGCAATACGACCTTGCTTGCCGATTACTCTGCCCATATCGTTTTCAGCCACGTGAAGGTGATAAACGATAACGCCTTCATCATTTATTTCGTCAACTGTAGCATTTACCGCATCGGGATTTTCAACAAGACCCTGAGCGATAGTGATAAGAAGCTCTTTCATAAATTTACCTCAAAATTAAAGAACACCGTTCTTTTTAAGTAATGCCTTAACGGTATCGGTGGGTTGAGCGCCGTTGCCAATCCACTTTTTAGCCTTGTCAGCATCGATGCTTACGATTGCAGGATCCTTAGTGGGGTCATAATAACCGATTTCTTCGATGAAACGACCGTCACGGGGATATCTTGAGTCTGCAACAACAACACGGTAGAAAGGAGCTTTTTTAGAACCAAGTCTACGAAGTCTGATTTTTACTGCCATTTTACTGCACCTCCAAAATAGAAATTATATTTATTTAAAAGAGTAAACTCTTATAAACCAAAGTTACCAAACCCGTTGGGGTTAAAGCCGCGCATCATACGCTTTTTGCCCTTGCCATTCATTTGCTTGAACATTTTTTTCATTTGTTCATACTGCTTGATAAGGCGGTTAACGTCCTCAACCGATTGTCCACAGCCTGCGGCAATACGGCGACGGCGAGAGGCATTTAATATATCGGGTTTTGCACGTTCTTTTGCGGTCATTGACTGAATAATCGCCTCAACGCGTAGCATTTGACGGTCATCGATGTCAACGTCACGAAGCTGCTTTTCCATACCGGGTAGCATTGAAAGCACGCTCTTTAAGCTGCCCATCTTTTTAATCTGCCCGAACTGGTCTAGCAAATCGTTCATATCAAAGCGGTTTTCAGAAAGCTTTTTGGCGGCTTCCTCAGCCTTTTTTTGGTCAAGCTGACTTTCTGCTCGTTCAATAAGCGACAGCACGTCACCCATACCCAAAATTCGGCTTGCCATACGGTCGGGGTGAAATTCTTCAAGCTCATCTAACTTTTCGCCCACACCTGCAAACATAATCGGTTTGCCGGTAACTGCTTTTACTGAAAGTGCCGCACCGCCACGGGTGTCACCGTCAAGCTTGGTAAGCACAATACCGTCAATTTCAAGTATATCGTTAAAGGCTTTTGCAACATTTACTGCATCTTGACCAATCATAGAGTCAATAACCAATAATATGTTGTTAACCTCAACTGTTTGGGTAATGCGTTTAAGCTCTTGCATTAGGTCATCATCAATATGCAAACGACCTGCAGTATCAAGTATAACGTAATCATAGCCGTAGTCGCGAGCTTGCTTTATTGCCTCTACCGCAATTTTTTCGGGTTTTTGGGTGCCCATTTCAAAAACAGGGGTGCCCACTTGATTACCCACAACCTTTAACTGCTCAATAGCGGCAGGGCGGTAAATATCGCACGCAACAAGCAGCGGTCGGTGTCCTTTTGATTTTAAGTATTTGGCAAGCTTTGCGCTGTGGGTGGTTTTACCCGAACCCTGCAAACCGCACATCATAATAACGGTAGGTATTTTTGATGCGGTTTTAAGGCGGGCGTGTTCGCTGCCCATTAGGGCGGTTAGCTCTTCATTAACGATTTTTATAACCATTTGGGGAGCGGTAAGACTCTCCATAACGTTGGCACCAATGCATTTTTCGGTGACGGTGTTGGTGAACTGCTTTGCAACCTTGTAGTTAACGTCGGCTTCTAAAAGTGCTAGGCGCACTTCGCGCATGGCATCCTTAACATCGGCTTCGGTAAGGCGACCCTTACCGCGAAGTTTTTTGAAAACGCCGTTTATTTTGTCAGTTAGGTTTGTAAATGCCATTTGTGTTCACCTCGCAATCTAAAATTTGTTTGCAATTTGTTGGATATCTATCAGCTTTTGAGTGTCGGGTTTATCGCTTTCAAGCACCGCTTGCAGCGATAAAACATTTTGACACCAGCCACATTCTTGCTCATATTTTTTAAGCTGTGCTTCGCCGCGCTTTATAAGGTCACGCACACCTTGACGGGTGATTTGCTCATTCTCGGCGATTTCGGTAAGAGATAGGTCCTCATTATAATAGTGATGCAGCAAATTACGTTGTTTTTCACTCAAAAAAGGACCGTAAAAGTCAAGAAGCACACTAATGGATAAATCTTTAGCCATAAGAAAGCTCCTTCCTTGTAAAGTTTTTTTCTTTACAGCCAATGCATTATAGCACAAAGCAGTGTGTATGTCAAGTTTTTTTCTTTACAAAGTTATTGTTGAAAAATTGAGGTCTTACCTATATAATATATAAAGGTGATTTTTATGTTAAATTTCAAAAAAATAATATCGTTAATTTTATCGGTTTTACTTATAATTTGTTGTTTTACAGGTTGCAGCGATAAATATAAAGAGGCTTATATTTATTTTGAACTTTTGGAAAAGCCAAAAACAGTTGACCCGCAGACGGCATATAACGACAGCGAGTTGCTTGTGGTGCGCAACATTTATGAGGGCCTTTTGCGAAAAGACGAGCATGACGAAATAGGGTTAGGGGCTGCTGCAGATTATACATATAAGGGTTTAACCTATACATTTGATTTACGTGATGACCTTGTTTGGTCTGACGGTACACCACTTACGGCGGATGATTTTGTGTACGGTTTTAGACGTGCTGTTGACCCTAAAATTAAGGCACCGTTTGCAAACAGGCTTAAAAATATACAGGGTGCAGAGGCCATTATAAACGGTAGCGCTGATGTATCTACACTTGCTGTCAAAGCGGTTGATGATACCACACTTACCATTACAATGTGCCGTGAGGATGTCAATTTTTTAGAAACGCTAACCACCTCGGTTTGTATGCCCTGCAACCAAGAATTTTTTGAAAACAGCATAGGTAAATACGGTCTTGATGCCGAAAATACAATATCTAACGGAAGTTATCGCTTATCTAAATGGAACAAAGAGGATTTTGGAATAAGGCTTTATAAAAACGAGGAGTATAACGGATATTTTAAAGCCGAAAATGCGGCAGTGTTTATATCTTGTGTTGATGATGAATCACAGGCAATACGGCTTAAAGACGGCGACTGTGATATAGCTTTTATACCTTGTGACGAGCTTGATAAAATAGACAATACGTTAACTAATGTGGGCATAAACAATATTTGTTGGTTTATGACCATAAGTCGTGAGTATTCGCCACAGGTGAGAGGTGCGCTTTTATCGGCTTTTTCGGGTGATGTTTACGGCTCGGCACTGCCAAGCGGATTTAGTGTGGCAAAATCTATTTATCCCGAAATTATAGCTGCTGACACCGATAATATAGGGTTTACAAAATATGACCTTGACGCTGCAAAAACAGAAATGTCAGCGCAGGTAGCAGGGATGGAAGACAAAAAGTTTCCGCAGGCTACAATGTACTATTATAATACCGAAAATGTTGAAAAAATAGCAACCGCTGTTTTAGGGCATTGGCAAAAAAATCTCAGCACATTTGTAAATATTAAAGATTCAGATAATTTATCGGCATTACAAAGTGAAATCGCCACAAGTACACTTGATTTTTCACTATTTCCGATAACGGCAAAGAGCGATTTATTTAGTGAGTATGCCTCAAATTTTGCTGCTGTTAGCACAGCTACAACACCCGAGACACTGCAACAAGAGTTGCTTAAAGACTTAACAATAGTGCCGGTAGCCTATCAAAGCACAAATATATCATATATTTCATCACTTGAAAATGTTGTTATGAGTGACGACAACGGATATATTGATTTTTCATTTATAGTTAAGCAATAAAATAAAGGTGTAGCTTTTTTGGCTACACCTTTGTTGTTTATTATTAGGTTATTCAGCGTCATTCAGTACAGCTTCTTCAGATTCGGCTTGAATTTCTTCATCATAAGAAAGAAGGGGCTTTACATCCTTTTTCTTAATCTTTCTGTCAACATAGTTTTTGGTGATGTTAACAACCAATGGGATAAGTACTATTACACCAATAAGGTTGGGGAGCATCATAAGACCGTTAAAGGTATCTGAAATATCCCATGCAAGGCTTGATGTAAGCACTGCACCGAAGATAATGGTGCAAACGTGAATGATTTTAAATACAATTGTTGTCTTGCTGCCAAAGAGATATTCCCATGCCTTTGAGCCATAGTGTGACCAACCAAGCACCGTTGTAAAAGCAAATAAGAACATTGCAATTGCAACAAAGCGTTGACCTATGTTAAACCAAGGGAATACTGTGTTAAATGCGCCACCTACCAGTGTTGCATCGGTAATGCCATCTACCAAAATTTTACCGGTTTTAGCATCAAACACACCCGAGGTAAGTACTACAAGTGCTGTCATTGTGCAAACTACCATTGTGTCGGCAAAAACCTCAAATATACCCCACATACCTTGTTTAACAGGCTCTTTAACATTTGAGTTTGAGTGAACCATAACCGAGGAACCAAGACCTGCTTCGTTTGAGAATACACCGCGCTTAAAGCCTTGCTGTGCTGCAAGCATTATAGCAGAGCCTAAAGTACCACCGACAAAAGCCTCGGGTTTAAAGGCGTTTACAAAAATTGCTTTAAATGCGGGTAAAATATTTGCGTAGTTAACACCGATAATTACAAGGCTACCTGCAACAAACAGAACTATCATAAAGGGAACAATCTTTTCAGCAACAGATGCGATACGCTTTAAACCGCCAAGAGTAATAAGTGCGGTAAGAATCATAATAAGAACGCCCAAAAGAACGTTGTAAAGCGAAGTGCCCATAAACTTGATGCTTGAAAGTGACGATACATCAAAAGCAGCAGCAACGTTGGCAACAATTTTGTTTACCTGGCCCATACTGCCTATACCAAAGGCTGCAAGCATTGTGAAAATACAGAAAAGCACAGCCAGAATTTTGCCAAGCCATTTTAGACTCCATTTGCTCTTCCAATTTTCATATTTCATTGAGCCCAAGCCGTCTTGCAGGTAGTACATAGCACCGCCGGACCATTCGCTGTCTTTGTTTCTGCGGCGGAAGAAGATACCCAAAACGTTTTCGGAATAGTTGGTCATCATACCAAAGAAAGCGGCAATCCACATCCAAAATACTGCGCCTGCGCCACCAACGCAAATGGCTGCAGCAACACCGGCGATATTACCGGTACCAACTGTAGCGGCAAGTGCTGTGCAAAGTGCTTGGAAAGGGGAAACAGCGCCTTTTTCTTTTGTGTGGCCTATAACCTCTTTTTTAAACAAGCTGCCTATTGTGTTTTTCCACCAGTGCTTAAGATGTGAAATCTGGAACACCTTTGTGCAAAGAGTGGCAACAATACCGGTACCAATAAGAAGTATAAGGCCCACCCAGCCCCATACAAAGCCATTTACGGCACCGTTGACATTTGTGATTTTTTCTAACATTAAAATCCTCCTCAAAAAATAAATCACATAAATTAAAAATCGGACTATGCATACGCATAATCCGACAAAAAACAAAATTACACCCTATAAAAGGGTTTAGACTTTGTCCTTTTGCCTGAGAGATTTTACGCGCAGCGTATTGCCCCTTCGGCACTTGAATTTAATCAAGCTTCTCCAAAGTGCTATCAGTTTGCAGTCCTCACCATAAGGCACCTGAAAGTTTTACTTCTTCGGTCGGGATAACCCATTTCCTGCAAGCATCATATAGCAAATATTTAATTAACAGGCTACATTATATCACAAAGATAGAAAAAATCAACCCTTTTTTGACAAAAGAGTTGATTTTTTAATCAATTTTCTGTTTTTTCTTTTTCGGCGGTTATAGCAATTGCCAAATCCTTAAGCTGAATGTCATCAACAGCACCCGGTGCGCCTGACATAAGCTCGGCGCTTGTTGCCACCTTGGGGAAGGCGATAACATCACGAAGTGAGTCGCTGCCGGTCATAATCATACAAAGTCGGTCAAGACCTATACCCATACCGCCGTGAGGGGGTGCACCATAGCGGAAGGCACCTGTAAGGAATCCAAACTTTTGCTCGGCTTCTTGGTCGCTAAGACCTAACGCTCTAAACATTTGAGCCTGCAATTCGGGGTCGGTTATACGAATAGAACCGCTGGATAACTCAACACCATTAAGTACAAGGTCATAAGCATTTGCATAAACCTTTTCGGGATTGCTTTCAAGGTAAGGAATGCACTCATCTAACGGAGAGGTAAACGGATGATGCATAGCATCCCAATTTTCGGTTTCCTCGTTATACTCAAAGAACGGGAATTCGGTAATCCAAAGGAAGTTGTACTGATTTTGCGGAATTATATCAAGACGTTTTGCAACGGTAAGGCGTAATGCGCCCAACACAGACAAGGTAAGAGCTTTTTTGTTAGCAACAATAAACACAACGTCGCCCTTTTCGGCACCGGTTCTTTCAAGTATTGCGGACATTTCATCCTCGGTCATAAATTTAGAGAATGAGCAGGTTGGGGTATCCTCTACCCAACGGATAAAGGCAAGACCTTTAGCACCAATGCCCTTGGCCTCTTCGGTGAGCTTGTCTATTTCTTTGCGAGTGTATGTGTTTACAGCATTTTTAGCACATATTGCACGAACTGTGCCACCGTTTTTAATTGTATCGGCAAACACACCAAAGCCACAGTTTGCAACGATATCAGATATGTCTTTGATTTTCATATCAAAGCGTGTATCGGGTTTGTCAGAGCCATAATCGTTCATAGCGTCGTCATAGCGCATACGTGGCAGAGGAGTAGGAATTTCTACATTTAATACCTCTTTAAACAAGCGTTTTACATAACCCTCTGCTATAGCAAAAACATCGTCACGCTCCACAAATGACATTTCAAGGTCAATTTGTGTGAATTCGGGCTGGCGGTCAGCACGTAAATCCTCGTCGCGATAGCAACGCGCCAGCTGCATATAACGGTCAAAGCCCGAAAGCATAAGCAGCTGCTTGTACATTTGAGGGGATTGAGGTAGTGCAAAAAAGCTGCCCTTGTGAATACGAGAGGGTACCAAATAGTCACGTGCACCTTCGGGTGTAGACTTAATGAGGGTGGGGGTTTCAAGCTCTATAAAGCCGTTTTCGTCAAAATAGTCACGTGTTACCTTGGCTATTTTGTGACGGGTTAAAATATTTTTTTGCAAATCGCTTCGACGTAGGTCAAGATAGCGGTATTTAAGACGCAAATCTTCTTTTGCGTTGCTGTTTTCAACAATTTCAAAGGGTGGGGTAAGGGATTGACCCAAAAGTTTAAGGGTATTAACCTCAATTTCAATCTCACCGGTGGGTATTTCGGTATTTACCGATGAGCGCATACGCACCTTGCCCTTTGCCATAACGACAAATTCACTACGCAGAGCAAATGCTTTGTCAAATATTTCGCGGTCGGTATTGTCGTCAAACGCCAACTGCACAATACCGGTGCGGTCACGTAAATCAACAAATATAAGTGCACCAAGGTCGCGTTGACGTTGTACCCAACCGCAAACCACAACCTCTTGGTCTATTTCATTTTTGGTAAGTGTACCGCAATAGTGGGTACGTTTCATACCGTCCATTCTATCGAGTTTCAAAAAAACACCTCTGTAAACTAATTAAATATTAACAAAAAGATTCTTCAAGCTCACTTAGAGCAGAATCAAGTTTTATTTGCATAAATTGTTTAGAAAATTCGTCAAAGCAAAGTTCAGTTGTTTCGCCGGTTTTCATATTTTTAATAACACATTTGCCGTCAGCAATTTCGTTATCACCAATAACAGTGCTGTAAAGTGCACCGATTTTATCGGCGTATTTCATTTGTGCCTTAAGACCTCTGCCACACACATCACATTGTGCTTCAAATCCGTCACGGCGAAGCGCTGTACAAAGTGCAGTTGCCTTAATTGCGGCAGTCTCACCCATAGGTGCTATATAAAGGTCACAGCGTTTAGCCTCGGGAAAATCAGCATTTTGATTAGCGAGGGCAAGCATTAGGCGTTCTATACCCATGGCAAAGCCAAGCGCCGGCACGGCAGGACCACCCATCTGCTTTACAAGTCCGTCATAACGACCACCGCCGCAAACGGTTGATTGTGCACCTATATCACCCGACACAAACTCGAATACAGTTTTTGTATAGTAGTCAAGTCCACGTACAATTTGCGGATTGACGGTGTATTTAATATCAGCCGCATCAAGATGAGCCTTAACCTTGTCAAAATGTTCTTGACATTCGTCACATAGATAATCTATCACCTTTGGTGCATCTGCGGCGAGTGCCGAGCACACGGGCGATTTACAATCGAGTATGCGCATAGGATTGCGACTAAGCCTGTCACGGCAGGTTTCACAAAGTGTATCGATATGCGAATTAAAATATTCGGTTAAAGCCTTGTGATAATTTTTGCGACATTCGGGGCAGCCTATAGAGTTTATTTCGAGTGAAATATTTTGAATACCAATAGAATCAAGCACCTGAAGTCCTAAGGCTATAACCTCGGCATCGGCAGCAGGGGAGGCTGCGCCAAAGCATTCAACGCCAAATTGATGAAATTCACGAAGACGGCCTGCCTGCGGTTTTTCATAGCGGTAGCAACCGCCCACATAACAAACCTTTACAGGTAGCGCACCGTTTACAAGACCGTGTTCAATAACACTGCGAACAACACCGGCTGTAAGCTCGGGGCGAAGTGTAATCGAACGTCCACCCTTATCATCAAATGTATACATTTCTTTTTGAACAACATCGGTTGTATCACCTACGCTTTTATGAAAAACCTCAGTGTGCTCAAATACGGGAACACGTATTTCACGAAAACCGTAAAGCGATGCTGTTTCAAGCATTTTGCCCTCAACAAATTGAAACTTGTGAGAGTCGGTTGGTAACATATCATTCGTGCCCTTTATTGCACGGTTAATTTCTGCCATTATTTAAATCTTCCTTAATAAAATGAGTTATGAATTTTTAAGAATTTCGCGCCAATCAAGGTCACCGCGTTCAAGACCGTGGATGAGCACTTCGGCGGTAGCAATATTGGTTGCAACCGGAATATTATGCACATCACATAGGCGCAATAATGCCTGTTCATCAGGCTCGTTTGGTTTGCGATTAAGCGGATCACGGAAAATAAGCAATAGGTCAATTTCGTCACAGCCAATACGTGAAGCAATTTGCTGTGAACCACCCTGTGAACCTGCTAAAAATCCGGTGATTTCAAGTCCGGTAGCTTCGGATACAATTTTTGCAGTGGTGCCGGTAGCCACAAGATTGTGTCTGCTGAGCACTCCGCAATAAGCAATGCAAAATTGTACCATAAGTTCTTTTTTTGCATCATGTGCGATTAAAGCTATTGTCATTGAAAAAATCCCCCTCAAATAAATATAAGAACTGTTTATATTTTTTTAATCTTTGGCAATCGTATATCATCGCCACAAAGTCTTTTTGCAATTCGCAAGCAGGCTTTAAAGGCGCGAGAACGTGGTTTAATATTGTGATTGATGCTAAGTAACATTAAATCGATACTTTGGGGCACCAAACCTAAAAGTCTAAATCCTGAACTGTCTATAATATCGTCGATATTGCTGTATATTTTTTTGTTTATAAAAGTTGCATCAAAGCGATTAATTATAAGACGGGCAGCATTTTTGTTTTCGGGCAATGCCGCACAGACTGCAGCGGCATCGCGAACAGACACAGGGTCAGGGTTGCAAATGCTTAAAAATTGTGCATCATCACCTATGGCTGAATAAAGTGAAAAATCAAGACCCGCCGGAAAATCAAAAATTACAACATCATATAATGATTTTACTTTTTCGGCAAAAACGCTTAAATCCTCAGCAGTGACACTGCCCGGCTGTGATGGCGCCGGAATAATGCTTATAAGTGTATTTGTAGGCATAGTGTATATAGCTTTAGAGATGGGGGCGCCGTTTAAGATATCTGAGAGGTCAAATATCACATTGCTGTCTATACCTAAAAGTATATCAAGGCAACGAAGACCTTCATCCATATCTATAAGCAAAACACTTTTGCCCATTTTTGCAAAGGCGAGGCTTAAACCACAAGAAACAGTGGACTTGCCTGTACCACCCTTACCGGAGGTGGTTGCTAAACACATACCCACGAGTCACACACTCCTAAAACATATTCAAGCCATTTTAACACAAAAGCGGTTTTCTGTCAAATCTTAATCAAGTACAGTAAAAGGTACGGTATCGGTTGCTTTGTTTTCTGCAGAGAAAAAGTAAGAATCTAAAATTTGACGTACAAGCAGACCCGAGGTGTAACTTGCGGCACCGTGCTCAAGAACAACCGATATGGCTATTTCAGGGCTATCAAATGGTGCAAAAACAATATATGTTGAGTGGTCGGCACCACTGTTTGTTTGTGAAGTACCTGTTTTACCACCTATTTTAATAGGATAATCACCAAGTGCACCTCGGCCGGTACCGTCAACGGTAACCGACAGCATACCCTTTTTAATGGCAGAAATTGTACTGTCCTTTAGCTTTATTTGATTTGAAATTTGCGGAGCACACTCATCATAGGTTTCTGTCATATCGTATGATACTATTTTGTCGATAAGTGTAACCTTATAATGGGTTCCGCCATTTGCGAAGGTAGCAACATAATTAGCAAGTTGAAGCGGTGTGAAGGCGTTCATTTGACCAATGGATATCTGAAGTGTATCACCGCCAAAGCCATTGCTTGTAGGTTCAATCAAAATACCGGCACTGTCATTTACTTCAACACCTGTTTTGACACCGAGACCAAATTGCTTAAAATAGTCGGTTAAGGTTAAGGCACCAATACGTCGACCCATATCAAAAAAGAAAAAGTTGCAACTTTTAGAAAGGGCAGAGGTTAAATCCATAGTTTTGTGAAAGTGCATACAATTTGGCTTGTAGTCGTCAAAATAATCGTATGTTCGTTTGCAAAACACGGTTTCACCGGCGCTTAAATTATTTGTTTCAAGTGCTGCAGCGGCAACAGCAGGTTTTATGGTAGAACCAATCGGATAAACACCCTGAAAAGCACGGTCGGTAAGTGGCTTTGCAGGATCTGCCAATAATGCATCATAGTTTTCTGACATGGTTGCAGTATCATAGGTAGGATAATTAGCAGATGTTATTACACCGCCTGTGTTGACATCTATTACAACAGCCGAACCCGCACGTGCAGTACCGCCTTCGGATTGAAGTGTTTTAACTGTGGTTGCCAATATATCTTGTACAGTGCGTTGCATTTTTGCATCAATGGTAAGCATTACCGTTTTGCCGGGTATGGCTTTTTTGGTTATTTCTTTATCAATTATATTGCCCTCTTCGTCAAGGTAATATGTGATTTCGCCGTCTGTTCCACGTAGATATTTTTCGGCATAATATTCAATACCGCTTTTGCCAACCTTATCGTCAAAAGCGTATCCGCGACCTTTGTAATCTTCACCTTCTGCCCAATCCTCTTCAAAGATGGGACCCACCGTGCCAATCAGGTTAACCGCAAGGGAAGTGTCAGGGTAATATCTAAAGGGAACGACCTCTACCGACACGCCCTGTAGCAAAAAATGTGATTCCGAAATTTTTCGCATAAGCTCGGTAGGTATATCTTCGGCAAAGGTGTATGGATAAGAAATTGAAAAATCTTCAATTTCCATACTATATCGTACACCCATAATTTTACGCTGTTCTTGAGGGGTGTATTTTTCAAGCTTGTATCGCTCGATTAGTCGCACAAAACAATTTTCTGCTGTAGCATAATCGGCAAGATCTAATGTTTTAATCAGCTTTGCGGTAGACTCGCCCTCTTTAAATGAACATGGTGTTTGTGGAGTTAGCGGCAGCTTGTCTTTGTGTTCTACGGCCTTTTCATCTAAAAGATTTACAAGGCTTAAAATAATATCATTGATATTATCACCAACATAGGCTTTGTTGAAAACTATGTTGTAACCGTCACGATTTACAGCAATTTGACGACCGAATTTATCAAGAATTTCGCCACGCGGTGCTTTAAGTACCGCCTTGCGTGAAGCAGAGCTGCCTTTTGTACGAGATGAGTATTTATCAGCATTGATTATTTGTATAGAGTATACCCGTGCAGAGTATAGAATAAGCACCAAAACCATTAAAATAGATAATACGGTAAGTGTTGTTTGATGTTTCTTTTTAAACGGCATTTAAAGTCACCTCACTTAATTTAATAATATTTATCAGCTATAAAATTTTTTATATAAAAATCTTTCAAGATAATAAAACGGAACGGTAAATACAGTTGTGTATAAAACCGAGGGAAATGCTGTTTGCATTAAATATGTCAGTGTTTCGGAAAAAGACACCGAAAAGGCAAAGCAAAAAAGCCAACGCAATAAAAAATATGCTGTAGCACTCATTAAACAAAGTGCTATTGCCGACATAATATTATTGTTGAAAAGGTGCCTTACAATAAGTGCAATGCTTATTCCCAAAATCATTAGGAAAATGGCATTAAATCCTGCCGGTGTGGCAACTACACTATCCATAAAAACACCAATTATCATGCCCGAAATTACCGAAGAAAGTTCAGAACAAAACATACAAATTACAACAAACAACGAAATGGGCAACATTGGATTAGCGGTTGCAATTTTTAAGGTGAAAACACCATTGTATTGTATAAAAAGCAGTACAATAAAAAGCAGTGTATTAATAAAACGCAATTTAAAAATATTTTTTGTGCTTGTCATAATTATTTTCCGTCTCCAACCGATATACCGCCTTGTCCCTCAAAAGAGGTGATAACCATAACCGAACGAAGATTTGATATTTCGGCAAAGGGTTTTATTTCGGCGTAGATTGAGTTGTTTCCATCGTCAACACCTATGTTGTTTACAGAACCTACAAGTAAGCCTTCGGGGAAAATGCCCTCGCCCGAGGTTATAACGTAGTCACCTATAGCCACTTTGCAAGAACGCGAAAGATTGGCAAAACGGCACATTCCGTTTTGAGCAAACGAAAGTGAACCGGTGATAAGACCGGAATCGTTTGTGCGGTTATCAAGCGCACCCAATGTTATATCAGGGCTTAATATGGTGGTTACTTTACAAGAAGTAAGTCCGACCTCGGTGACATAGCCTACGATACCGGCGTCACATATAACAGGGTCATATTTTGAAATGTCAGCGGCAGAACCTTTGTTGATTGTAAAACTGCCATAAGGGTCGTCACTATCACGTGAGATAACCGCCGCATCGGCAAACTTAAAATCAGGGTTATTTTCTTTTATTTCAAGAAAATCCTTGTAAAGCTCATTTTGTGCAGAGATTTGGTCATAGTCGGCAATTTTTTTGCGTAGCTCGTCTATTTGCGCCTTTAATTCTGCATTTTCAAGACTAAGCTTTGTACCGCTATTGTAATTTTGAGTAAAATCAGAAACGATATTTGAAACACTTGTGAAAAAGTTTCTAAAAGGGGCAGCGATAGTGCTTGCAATATCGGTTTGCGGTGCCATACGTTTGCCTATAAATACAAATGATACAGTAAGTAAGACAACACTGCAAAACACAGCCACTATTATTTTAAACTGACGACTGCGAAGAAAAAAACGCATTTTAAATTCTCCTGTTTATCTGAATCTTTTTCCTTGACGGAATACGTAGTTTTGAAAATTGTTGTCAGCCTCAAGGCGTTTGGCTGTGCCCAGCACGACACAATCAAGCGGGTTTGCGGCTACTGTTACGGGCATACCCGTTTCTTCGGCAATAAGCTCGGCAAGACCGCGCAGCAGAGCGGTGCCACCGGTAAGTGTAATGCCGCTGTCAATAATATCGGCAGAAAGCTCGGGTGGTGTTTTTTCAAGGGTAAGACGAATGGTATCTATTATTTGAGCAATTGGGTCAACCATTGCATCGCGAACCTCTTTTGATGAAATTGTAACGTTTTTGGGCAGACCGTCAACAAGGTTACGTCCTTTTATTTCAATAGAGGTTTCACCCTCATAGGGTTTTGCAGAGCCTATATCAATTTTGATTTGCTCGGCGGTGCGCTCACCTATAAGCAGATTGTGCTTTTTGCGGACATAGTTGATTATAGCCTCGTCAAGGTCATCGCCGGCAATTCGTACCGACTGAGCGGTAACAATATCACCAAGTGAAATAACGGCAACCTCGCTGGTACCGCCGCCGATATCTACGATCATATTACCGGTGGCTTCCCATACAGGAAGACCTGCGCCTACGGCTGCTGCCATTGGTTCTTCGATAAGGTCAATGTCGGTAGCACCTGCCTGTTTTGCGGCGTCATATACAGCACGGCTTTCAACCTCTGTAACGCCGGAGGGTATGCAGATTACCATACGTACACGTGAAAACAGTGAACCCTTAAGTGCTTCATTTACAAAACGCTTAAGCATAGCAGATGTAACATCAAAGTCGGCGATAACGCCATCTTTGATAGGGCGCACAGCCACAATAGAGCCGGGGGTTCGTCCTATCATTTCTTTTGCCTCGGTGCCAACAGCGCGAACGGCATCGTTTCTTATATCATAAGCCACAACCGACGGCTCGCGCATTATTATTCCTTTGCCTTTTACACAAACTAATGTATTTGCTGTGCCGAGGTCTACACCAATATCTCTTGTAAACATATATAAACTCCTTAAAATTAGTTGATTTCTGTAGTGTTCGGTACTATAAGATGTATTGCCGACGAAATATTAGATAAGACCAGCTTATCTTGACCGGCTGAAAACTCGCCGTCAAGTGTCCACGGTACGTCAGCACCACCAATAACCGTGATTTCGTCTGTTTGAAAAAATTCAATGCCATTACGCGTTAAATCTTTTCGTAAAATACCGTCTACAATTGACTGAAATTGCAGTATTGTGGTTGGGTTTTTAATGAGTAAAACCTCAAATTTACCATCATTAAGCTTTACAACCGAATCGTTAAATTTAACTATACCGCCTACCGACATAGAATTTGAAATTGCACCAAATAGAAAGTCATCCTCTATTTCGCGTTCATCGCATTTGAATTTGAGATGCAGCGGTTTTATGTTGCTTAGACTTTTTATACCCTCAAAAAAGTAGGCTGCTTGACCTAAAACATTTTTAACATCTTGATTTGCCGAATATGATGCCTCGGTAAAAGCACCAAAGGATGCAGTATAGGTAAAATATTTATCGTCAAATCGGCCTATGTCAAGGTCAATTTCTTTGCCGGACACAATATCTTTTGCGGCCTCAAGAGCATTACGGGATATATTAAGACTTGATGACCACTCATTAAGTGTACCAAGTGGTATATAGCCGAATGTGCATTTTAAATCAGCACGCATCGCACCGGTTATAACTTCATTAAGTGTGCCGTCACCGCCGCAAACAACGATACGGTCAAATTCACCTTGATTTAAAGAAGCAACCTTTTGGGTAGCATCACCCGAACTTTTAGTGGGGTATACGGTAACCTCATATCCGGCATCCGAAAAAATTTGAACAATTTGCAGTAAATTGTTTTTAACCTTTGCTCTGCCCGATTTTGGGTTTGCAACAATTAAAAGCCTTTTATTTTCCATAATTAAAGCCTGCCTATCTGTAGTCGATTGGTAATGTTGCAGTGGCGTTAAGTGAAGCATCGCCAACATTACCGTTTAAAAATTCATAATAACCTTGAACACCAACCATAGCGGCATTATCGCCGCAATATTTAAGTGGTGGATAATATAATTTTATGCCCAGTTCATCACATTTTTGTTGCATACGTGCACGCAATTCAGAATTTGCCGAAACACCGCCGGCTAACACTAAAGTTTTATAGCCTTTTTGATTTACGGCAGCGATTGTTTTGTCAATAAGTATATCGCACACCTTTTGCCTTATTGTTGCGGCAAGTACGGGGGTGTCAATCTCCTCACCCTTTTGCTGTTTGTTATGCACCAAATTAACAACAGCGGTTTTAAGACCTGAAAAGCTAAAATCAAACTGATTTTCAGTATGAGGGTAGGGTAAAGGATATTTTTTGGTATCGGCAACAGTTGCCGTTTTATCAAGATTTACGCCGCCGGGGTAACAAAGCCCCAACGCGCGTGCGGTTTTATCAAAGCATTCGCCTGCGGCATCGTCGGTAGTGCGACCTATGGGGTTAAAACTTGTGTAATCGGTAACCTCGGTAATAATTGTGTTGCCGCCCGATACGGTAAGACACATAAAGGGTGGTTTTAAATCGGGGGTTTCAATATAGTTTGCCGCAATGTGTGAGCGCAGGTGATGTACGGGTATTAGCGGCACACCAAGTGCGTGACTTAATCCCTTTGCAAAATTAACACCAACAAGCAAAGCACCTATAAGACCGGGGGCAAAGGTGACAGCCACAGCGTCAATATCACTATATGTAATATTAGCCTGCGCCAAAGCCTCACGGCAAACCTGACTGATAGCCTCGGTATGTCGGCGAGAAGCGATTTCGGGTACAACACCGCCATAGATTTTATGCTCGGCGATTTGTGTGGCTATTATATTTGAAAGTACCGTTCTGCCGTCAGTTATGGCGACAGATGTTTCGTCACAAGACGATTCAATTGCTAAAATTATCATTTAATCACCAAATGTTTTTGTCATTATATAGGCATCTTCGACAGGATGCTCGTAAAAGCGTTTGCGGGTACCGACAACCTCAAACCCTATCTTTTTATAAAGAGAGATAGCGGCATCGTTAGACATACGCACCTCAAGCGATATAAACTCAAGCTCGTTTTTATGGCTTTTGATTACTGTGTTTAAAATCTGTTTTGCTATGCCTTGATTTCTAAATTCAGGTAAAACGGCAATGTTGGTTACATAGCCTTCACCGCATACAATTGAAACACCCATATATCCCGCAGCAACACCGCATACCTTTGCGATGTAAAAGTGGGTTTTTGCATTCATTGAGTCAAGTATTGCACCTTCACTCCAAGGGGTGGTAAAGCATTCGCTTTCAATAGCGGCAATATCAGGTACATCGTCAGGCGAAGCCACTAAAACCTCTGCTTTGTTAAAAAAACCGTTTTTGATAAGGGTATCAATTTCGTTTGTAATTTGGTCGCGGCAATTGCGATAAACATCTATATCAAATCCATAAGGGTCGGGAATTTCGTCACCCAAAACAAACACATCTTTTTCTTTTGCACCAAGTGACAGCAAAATCCGTTTATGTGAAGCGGTCATACAAATAAATTTATCGGTGTTTTTTATATCGTTGGCCGTAATAGGCTTTGAAACGTGATTTGAAATATCAATGCCGATTTCATTCATAACGGCAATAGACTTTTCATTTGCTGTATCTCCGCCGCTAAAGCCACGGCTTAAAACATTAATATCGGACAGATTTTTAGATTTTAAATACCCCTCTGCCATAGGACTGCGGCAGGTGTTGCCTGTGCATACAAAAATTATATTCATCAGTCTTTTGCCTCAAGCCAGGTTTTGCCGCTGTGGGCATCAACCTTAAGCTCTACAGAAAGTGACGCGGCATTTTGCATTTCTTGCTCTAATATTTTGCAAACCGTATCACGGTCTTTTTCTTCACATTCGACAATAAGCTCATCGTGCACCTGTAAAATAAGGCGTGCTGACGGAATTTCGGCTTTTAGTCGGTCGCTTACCTTAATCATAGCAATCTTGATTATATCGGCGGCGGTGCCCTGAATGGGTGCATTGCGTGCAACGCGCTCACCAAAAGCACGCAGCATACCGTTAGATGCCGAAAGCTCGGGCAAATAGCGACGTCTGCCAAACAGGGTAGATACATAACCGTTTTGCTTTGCTTCAGCAATGGTGTTTTGCATATAATCTGCAATACCCTTATAGGTAGCAAGATAATTTTTGATATAGGTATCTGCCTCTTTGCGGGTGACACCAATATCTTTTGCAAGCGAAAATGCGCCGATACCGTATACAATACCAAAGTTTACCGCCTTTGCGCGGCTGCGCATAATCGGCAGCACCATATCAATAGGTATATTAAATACCTGCGAGGCGGTAACGGTGTGAATATCGGTGCCGCTGCGAAAAGCATCGATCATAGTATCGTCTTTTGCCATAGATGCGAGCACGCGCAGTTCAATTTGACTGTAGTCGGCATCACACAGTACACAGCCTTCACGTGCGGTGAAAAATTTACGTAAAATTTTGCCCTCTTCGGTGCGGACAGGTATGTTTTGTAAATTTGGTTCAAGCGAGCTGATACGGCCGGTTCTTGCCTCGGTTTGATTAAAGGTAGAGTGTATTCTGCCGTCGTCACCACGGGCATTCATAAGACCGTCACAATAAGCAGATTTTAGTTTAGCCAATTGGCGGTATTTTAAAATCATATCAACTATGGGGTAGTCATATCGCAGCTCTTCAAGCACGTCAGCACTTGTGCTAAAACCGCTTTTGGTTTTTTTCTTGGCAGGAAGACCTAACTTTACAAACAAAATTTGACCCAATTGCTTTGGTGAATTAATATTAAATTTTTCACCGGCAAGGTTGTAAATTTCATTTGTAAATTCATCTATTCTGATTTCTAATTCTTTGCCATAGCTTTGCAGTCCGTCAAAATCGGCTAAAAAGCCCTCGAGCTCCATCTCGGCAAGAACACGTGCAAGAGGCACCTCAATTGTGTAAAGTAAATCTAACTGACCGCTGTTTTGAAGCGACTTTGTAAGTCCGTCACAGCAGGTGGTAAACTGAACAGCAGATAAAACAAGCGGGTCATTGCAATTATCAACAGCAGGGTTGGCTACGCCGTATTCCGCAACCAATCTGTCGATAGAATAATCTGACGCCGACGGATTGCAGAGGTAGCCTGCGAGCATAGCATCAAATTTTACCGATTTAATGTCGGTGTATTTCTTGTAAAGGTTTTTATAATCGTAAACACGCTTTTCAATTTTGTCGTTATTTAAAATTTGGGTAAGCTGTGTTTGGCTGAGCTTGCATACGGTGTTGTCGCTTACAGCGCAAATTCCGTTTTGGTCGATGTAGATATCGGCATTGCCTTTTATGCATGAAGCCTCACCGATTTTAAATGTAGTAGTATCGGCATTTTTAACAACTTGTTCTGTATTAGCAGAGGGTGTAATACCCATTTTTTGCATAAGTTTAAAAAACTCAAGACGGGTCATAAGTCGTGATAGCGCACCGGTATCGGCAGGGGATATTTTATAACTGTCGATAGCGGTGTTAATGGGTGCATCGACGCTTATTGTGCCGAGTGTGCGGCTTAAAAAGGCATTGTCCTTATCGTTTTGAAGTTTAAGCTTAACGCCTGATTTTATATCAAGCTCGTCAAGATGTTCATAGATGTAATCAATGCTGTGGTATTTTGTAATAAGGTCGGTGGCGGTTTTTTGACCGACACCCATAACGCCGGGGATATTATCTGACGAGTCGCCCATTAGTGATTTAAGCTCGATCATTTCGGCAGGGGTTAGCCCGTAATCTTCAAACAGCTTTTCGGGCGTGTAATCGGTGATTTCGGGGTGACCCATTTTGGTAACTGTAAGCAGTACACGGGTGCTGTCGGATACTAACTGCAACGAATCACGGTCACCCGTTGCAATAACACAACTGTCACCGCCATTGCTTGCAGAGTGGGCAAGGGTGCCTAAAATATCGTCTGCCTCGTAGCCTTCACACTCAATGTAATGATAGCCGGCAAGGGTAAGCCACTGCTTTAAAACGGGAAATTGACAAAGCAACTCGTAAGGGGTAGCGTGGCGACCTGCTTTATAAGCGTCATACATTTTGTGACGAAAGGTGGGAGCCTTCAGGTCAAAGGCTACAGCTACGCAATCGGGGTTTTCTTTTTCAAGCAACTTATTTAAAATGTTTATAAAACCGTAAATGGCATTGGTATACTGACCGTCTTTTGTAGACAGCAGCTTTATGCCGTAAAAGGCACGGTTTATTATACTGTTTCCATCGATTGCAAGCAGTTTCAAGCCAAAATCTCCCTTATAAAATATAATTATAATTATTATAGCACCATAAATATAATTTGTCACTACAAAATTTAAAAAATTGACAGAAAATTCATTTTTGATTATAATAGTGCATTATGAAGATAAAAAATGTTGAAATCAAAGGTTTTGCTGCTCTCGCCCCTATGGCAGGTGTTGCCGATAGAGCAATGAGAGAAATATGTGTGACTTACGGTGCGGGCTTTACCGTGGGTGAGCTTACAAGTGCACGTGGCGTAATTTTAGGCGACAAAAAATCGTCACGCCTGCTTGAGTGTTTTAGCGGAGAAGCCGCTTGTGCATCACAGCTTTTTGGCAGAGACCCGTATTTTATGGCAGAGGCTGCTAAAGCCGCAGCGGAGTTTAACCCCGATTTTATTGATATAAATATGGGGTGTCCGGCACCTAAAGTTGCAGGTCACGGCGGCGGTAGTGCGCTTATGAAAGAGCCGAAATTGGCGGCTAAAATAGTGGAAGAAGCGGTAAATGCGGTAGATGTGCCCATAACCGTAAAAATGCGTGCCGGTTGGGACAATGACAGTCTTAACGCCGTGGAATTAGCCCGTATGTGTGAAGCGGCAGGTGCACAGGCAATTACGGTGCACGGCAGAACCCGCAAACAAATGTATGCGCCACCCGTAAATTATGATATAATTCGCGATGTTAAAAAGGCGGTCAAAATACCTGTAATAGCAAATGGAGATGTGCAAGATGCCAAAAGTGCAAAATTTATGTATGAATATACCGGCTGTGACTATGTTATGGTAGGTCGAGGTGCGCAGGGCAATCCTTTTGTTTTTGAAGAAATAAATGCATTTTTTGAAGGTCGTCATTATAAGCCGCCAACGCTTGCCGAACGGTTTAATACCTGTTTAAAACAGATAGAACTTATGCATAAATATAAAGACCCTAAACGTGCGATTTTAGAGTCGCGTAAGCACACAGCGTGGTATTTGACAGGGCTTAAAGGTGCCGCAGCGTTTAGAAAGGATTGCGGTGAAATATCGTCAATAGAAGATGTTAAACTGATTTTTGAAAAAGCACTTGAACAAAACC
>JAUNAM010000006.1 GCA_030527615.1 Clostridia bacterium | reverse complement strand
CAAAGTATAGAGCATACTCTGTTAGGATTGAATAATTAAGTGAATATTATAATGAGTTTAAGCATTTTAATGCTGTTCGCCGTGAACTAAATTCACAAGAAACCGACGAGGGTGAAAAACTGCGCCGTATTGAGATTTTAAAGTATCAAATTAACGAGCTTGAGCAGGCGGGCATAACGGTTGGCGAGGTTGAGCAAATCAAGCACCGGCTTAGTATTGCCGAAAATTTTGAAAAGACGGTTATGGCTTTAAATAATGCCGATTATTGCATAGAGGGCAGTGAAAATACAGACGGTGCGATATCGTTGATAAGAAATGCACAGCACTATGTAGACGGCATAAAAAATGATGAGCTTGCAGCCCTTTCCGATAAGCTTGCAGCGGTTTATGCAAGCCTTGAAGAAATCTCAACCGAAATACGTGCATTTACCGATAATGACACATATCGTGAATTAGATGCCGAAAAACTTCGTGAAAGGCTTGACACACTAACACGCCTTATGTTAAAATACGGCGGCAGTGAAGAGCAAATGATTAGCTTTTTGGAAAATGCAAAGCAAGAACTGCAAAATATCGAATGCTCTGACGCTCGTGTTGTTGAGTTGGGGGCAGAGCTTGATGCATCTACCGAGCGACTGGTTGCCTTGGGTGAAAAGCTTACCCAAACACGTGTAAATGCGGCAGATAGATTTTGCAAGCAGGTGACCGAGGTGTTGCGTCTGCTTGATATGCCAAATGTTGCATTTAAGGTAACTGTAGAAAGGCAAAAATATATGCGATATGGCTGTGATGCGGTAGAATTTTTGATAAGTGCCAATGCAGGTGAGAGCGTAAAACCGCTTCATAAAATTGCATCGGGCGGTGAGCTTTCGCGTATAATGCTGGCTATAAAAAGCGTACTTGCCGAGCGTGATGATGTTGACACACTTATTTTTGATGAGATTGACACCGGCATTAGCGGCCGTGCCGCTGATAAAGTAGGTGCACAACTGCAAAAGGTGGCAGACAGCCGTCAGGTTATTTGCGTTACGCATCTTGCACAAATTGCGGCTTACGCGGGGTGCCATTTGCTTATAGAAAAAAGCGTTTCAAATGACCGCACATATACAAATGTCATTTCGCTTGATTATGAGCAGCAGATAAACGAGATTGCCCGAATAATGTCGGGTACCGATATAACACAAAATTTATACAATTCTGCAAAGGAATTGCTTGATAGGAGTAAAAAATAAAATGGGTATTTATGAAGAATTGGTTGCCCGTGGACTTATAGCACAGGTTACCGACGAAAAGGAAATTAAAAATCTTATAAACAGCGGTGAAGCTAAATTTTATATTGGCTTTGACCCCACAGCTGACAGCCTACACGTTGGTCACTTTATGGCACTTTGCCTTATGAAGCGTCTTCAAATGGCAGGCAACAAGCCGGTAGTGTTAATCGGCGGTGGCACGGGTTATATTGGTGACCCGTCAGGTCGTACCGATATGCGTTCTATGATGACACCCGAAACCATTCAGCACAACTGTGATTGCTTTAAACGCCAAATGGAACGTTTTATCGAGTTTGGTGATGATAAGGCTATTATGGTAAACAATGCCGATTGGCTTTTAGACCTTAACTATATTGAAATGCTTCGTGAAGTGGGTGCTTGCTTCTCGGTTAACAATATGCTACGCGCTCGTTGCTATGAGCAGCGTATGGAAAAGGGTCTTTCTTTCCTTGAGTTTAACTATATGATAATGCAGTCTTACGACTTTTATCATCTGTTTAAAGAGTACGGCTGTAATATGCAGTTTGGTGGCGACGACCAATGGTCTAATATGCTTGGCGGTACCGAGCTTATCCGCAAAAAGTTGGGTAAAGATGCACACGCTATGACCATTACCTTGCTGCTTAATTCCGAAGGTAAAAAAATGGGCAAAACGGTTGGTGGCGCTGTTTGGCTTGACCCCAATAAAACTTCACCCTATGAATTTTATCAATATTGGCGCAATGTAGGTGATGCAGATGTTCTTAAATGCATTCGTATGCTTACCTTCTTGCCACTTGAAGAAATTGATAAAATGGACTCTTGGGAGGGTGCACAGCTTAACACCGCCAAAGAAATATTGGCGTATGAGCTAACTCAACTTGTTCACGGTGAGGAAGAGGCAAAACGTGCTCAAGAAACCGCACGTGCTGTGTTTGCAGGTGCAGGCTCTCACGAAAATATGCCTACAGTAACACTTGCTGCTGACGATTTTACAGACGGTAAAATTGGTCTTTTGTCACTTATGGTAAAGGGCGAAATGGCAGCCTCTAACGGCGAGGCACGCAGACTTGTTATTCAAGGCGGCGTGTCGGTTGATGACCAAAAGGCAACCAACCCTACAGCATCTTTTACACCCGACCAATTTGCTGATGGCATTATTGTTAAAAAGGGTAAAAAGGTTATTATAAAGTTTGTGGTAGAGTAAATGGGACTTTTTAAGAAAAGCAATAAAAACCAAGATTTGCTGAAAACCTTTGACGGACGTGAGGTAAAGTATGTAACGCTACGCAATGCCCACGACGATGGCACTGTAACCTATGATATAATAGGCAAAGCAGGTCGTATTGCCGTAGTAGGGGAGAATATTCGTATTATTTGCGGAGAAATCGATGTTTTTACCTGCAAGGTGAGTGAGTCAAAGTATTATCTTTTGATGAGCGGAGACGGCGTTACGGTTGAGGGTCAAAACGCTGTCAGCGGTAATTATGACATTGTTACGGCATATTACACCTATTACAGAAAATAAGCCTAAAAAGCACTCGAAAAATTTTCGGGTGCTTTTATGTTTGGTGCCTTTAGGTGTGGAAATAAACCCCCGGTTCTACCGGGGGAAGAAAAACGAGCGAAGCTACAATAAAACGGGCGAGGCGTAGCTAAGCCCAAAAAGACTATAGATAAAAGAAGAACCTCTTGTATAATAGTAATGGTTTGGCAACCGCATTACAAAAAATACAGGAGGTTTTTCAAATGAGTAATAATGAGATAAAAAGCAGTGCACACTCAAAATACAGATGTCAGTACCATATAGTTTTCGCACCCAAATATAGAAGAAAAGAAATATATGGAAAATTGAAAAAAGACATAGGAGAAATTTTGAGAAAATTATGTATACAGAAAGGCGTAGAAATTATTGAAGCCGAAGCGTGTCCCGACCATATACATATGCTCGTAAGTATCCCACCGCATTTGAGTATAGCACAGTTTATGGGATTTCTCAAGGGAAAAAGCAGTTTAATGATTTTCGACCGACATGCAAATTTAAAATATAAGTATGGCACAAGAGGTTTTTGGTGTCGAGGATATTATTAAGATGGTGGATTGACACCAACCGCCTGAAAGCCTTGATTTTACTGGGTTTGTAGGGTGTTGTTATCTAAATTTATCTCCCAAAAAAGCCTAAAAACTTAAAACATTTTTGAAAAGCATAATAAAATTGTTAGTCAAATCTTAAGTAATGGATAACCTTTGTTGTGTTACCAAGTTTAATAAATTTATATCGGTCAGTTGTAGAGTTTTCTATGACTGACCTTTTTTCTTGATTTTTTAAATAGCGTTAGTAATACTCCGTTGTGCAGTAGCAGAGGTGTTATTGTAAAATAATTTAACGGAGGTATTTTTATGAATAATGTTTATGGTTATGTCAGAGTATCAAGTATCGACCAAAACGAAGATAGGCAGATTATAGCATTAAAATCAAAAGGTGTTGCCGAGCAAAACATTTTTATGGATAAGCTTTCGGGCAAGGATTTTCAGCGACCGCAATATAAGGAACTGGTGCAAAAACTTAAAAACGGCGATTTGTTATATGTTTTAAGCATTGACAGGCTCGGCAGAAATTATAAGGAAATTCTTGAACAATGGCGAATACTTACTAAAGAAATCGAGGTTGATGTTTGTGTAATTGATATGCCTTTGCTCGACACTCGAAACGGTAAAGATTTAATGGGCACATTTATTGCCGACCTTGTGTTGCAGATACTTTCTTTCGTTGCCGAAAATGAGCGAGATAATATAAAAAAGCGGCAAGCACAAGGCATTGCCGCCGCAAAGCTGAAGGGTGTTAAATTCGGAAGACCTGAATGTAATACACCACCCGATTTTGCAAAAATCATAAAAGAATGGGAAAGAGGACATATAACTGCTGTAAATGCTGCTGAAATCAGCGGTATGAGCAAGGCTACCTTTTACCGCAAAATAAGAGAATATAATTTGCTTAAAAGTACAGAAAACCGTCTCAAAAAGTAGACCTTTTGAGACGGTTTTTGACAAAAATATTTTACCATAAGTCTGGCAAAAATGCAATGAAAAATAAGAAAATATTTGAAATTTCCCAAAACTTTTTTGCAAGTGTGATAAAAACGACTAATTTTGCTTTTAAAATAGGGTTTTCTCAAAAGGTCTACTTTTTGAGAAATAAATTTAACAATGTTAAGAAAATGGAGGATATTTATTGTGAAAAATGGTTGCGTGTGGAGTTTGATATTAATACCAATATTGATATTATCATGTTTTATATCAGTTCAGCTTGATTTGGGCACAACAGGAGCATTTATTATTGCTGGAGTAATAATTGTTGTAGGTTATCTAATAATAAAGAAAATAGGCGATAATAAAAAAGCTATTAAAGAAGCGGAAGAAGCAAAAATCCGTGCAATTGAAGAACATAATACAGCATTAAAAGATTTTAAAAAGGAAATTTGTAGATCAGAAGAAATATTCAAAAAATTAACATTAGATGCCAAAAACAAAAAAATACAAGCAATAGGTGAAAAATATTTTGGAAAAGACTTTGATTTAGAAAAAATCAACGAGGAAATTCTAAAAATGGATAAACTTGAGGCGGAAAAACAATTAGCAATTAAAAAAGAAAAAGAATTAGAGAAAATTCGAATTGAAAAAGAAAGATTAGAAGAAATAAAAAATAAAGAAAAGGAAAAATGCAATTTATTAACGAGATATGCAGATTATGTTGGAATTGAAAAACGTATAAAAATGCTTTTGGATGAATGGGAACCAATATATCGAGAAGCAACAGCCAATAGAACTAAACTTGATGAATTATATGCAAATTTGGGCAGTAAGCCAAAACAAGTTCAAAGAAGGGCGGGCGATTGGGCGATTAATGGTGGCATAGCGCATGCTTTAGCAGGACCAATTGTAGGAGTTTTAGCTGCTCAAGATACAATTAATAGAAATAATCAAATTGATAGCCAAAATCAGTTTTTTGCAGAAATTAATGAAAGAAAGAAATTCCTTTCTGCACAATTAATTCCAAATCAAGAAAAAATAACTCTTAAAAGTGAAAAGAAATTAGAAAAATATGATAAAGAAATATCAGAAACTGAGTCAAAGATTGTTTCTGATATTTCTAGTGTTGATGTTTTTAAATCATTGGAAATAACAAATCAAAAGTCAACTGTATCTAAAACAGGTACAATAACAGTAACTGTTGATGCAGAATTGAAGGAAAAAATTAACATTTTCGGTGATATTCCTACGGTTGTTGATGGTACGCTTAAAGCAAAATTCTATCAAAACAAAACATTAGCAGGTGAAGCACTTTTAGTTTTACCTAAATATGGAGTAAGCACAAAAGCAAAATTGACAGGTATGTGTCTTAATTTACCCAAACATGATATTCCTTATGAAGTACAGATTGAACCATATCATCTTTGGTATATGGAAAGATAATAATGCCGAGGTATTAAAAATGGGAAAATACAAATACAAAATTGAAAAATCAAAAGGCGGATATTATTTTAGGTTGTTTCCTAACAATTCAAACACACAAGAAATTGGAAGAAGTAATACTTTTGATAACATTGAAGAGTGTAAAAATGCTTTAACAATTTTCAAAAAATCAGGAGAAATATTTAAAAATAATCCTGAACTTTGTACAATAATTAAAACCGATAATAATAAATATATATTTAAGATATATTTTAATGAAAACAAGTTTGTTTTTTACAGAAAATCCGAATATGTAGAACGGCGAAAATGCAATAAAGCTATAGAAAGCATTATAATCAACATTGATGCAGTGACAGAGTACTAAATGACAAGCACTGAGCAGAATTATGCTCGGTGCTTTTTGTAGCAAATGCGGTATTTTGTGTTGACATTGTGCATATAATGTGATACAATATGCATAGAATAAAAGGAGAGGTGATATAAATGGAGTCTACTAATTTGAATATTCGTACCGATAAAAATGTTAAGGCTGAGGCTGAAAGAATTTTTGATGCCTTGGGACTTAATATGACTACTGCTGTTAATATTTTTTTGCGTCAGGCTATCAGAGAAAACGGTATTCCTTTTGAAGTGAAACTGTCGGTTCCCAATGAAACCACCGCTTCTGCTATCAAAGAAGGTCGTACTATGGCTTATGACAACTCGGCAAAAGGTTATTCCTCTATGTCTGATTTAAGGGCGGCACTTGATGTATGAAGTACGAGATAAAATTTACAAATCAATTCAAAAAAGATTTAAAATTAGCAAAAAAGCAAGGCAAGGATACCGAAAAGCTTTTTGAAGCTATTGAAATGCTTGCGAACGGTGAAGCCTTGCCTGCAAAATACCGAGACCACGATTTAACCGGCGATTATAAGGGTTGCCGTGAATGTCACATTGAACCCGATTGGCTGCTTGTATACGAGATTGTCGAGGATGTTTTAGTCCTTATGCTCTACCGAATTGGCAGTCATTCGGAATTGTTCAGATAAAATTTAATAAGGTTTATCAATTTTCTTGATTTTCAACTCCTTCTTAACTATATTTCAAGCGTACCTTTGAAATACAGTAAGGAGGAGTTAATTATTTCCGTAAAACGGTTGCCGCTGCGGTCGAGGGGGTGTAAAACTATGTAGATTAAGCAGTGAGTTTGTGCTTTATAGCTGTGGGTCGAAAAAAGCAAAGTGACATTTTAAATATACAGAGCAGTTAAGAGTTTGTTTTTCAATGAGTACAAAAGAATTATAGAAAATGTTGCGTACGCTCCGTAGGTGTAACAAGAAGCAGTAGGCAAAAAAAGACAGCCGCACGTGAGCGGCTGCCCGAGATTGTAATGCGTTGCTAAACTTCAGTGCCCCTTTTAGGGGCTAAGCCTGCATTAACCCCTTCTAGGGGTGGAGCATACCAGCGGTTTACCGGTGGTTATGTTTGCATGTATCTTTTTCTTGTAATTTTGTCAATAATGATATATAATATATTAAATATATACATTGGGGTGATAGTGCTTGCTATTAGAAGCCATAAGAAACGGTTCAGACATTTCAACAATTATAATGTGTGCACTGTCTTGTTTTGTTGTAATATTTTTGACATTGCCTATTCACGAATGGGCTCACGGCTTTGTTTCAACACGTCTTGGTGACCCAACACCGCGTTATCAGGGCAGGCTTACACTTAATCCATTAGCGCATATTGATGTTATCGGTGCCATTGGCATATTGCTTTTTGGTATTGGTTGGGCAAAGCCCGTGCAGGTTAATGCCAGATATTACAAAAACCCTAAGGTCGGTATGGCAATAGTTGCCGCGGCGGGTCCTATTTCTAATATGATAGTTGCATTGATAGCGTCCTTTTTATCATGTTTGTTTTTATACATTGCGGCAATTACAGGTTCTTTACATTGGGCTGCAGGTGGCATTAATGTATATATATTGATTGCTGATTTTTTTGAATTTATTGCTATAATAAACGTTAACCTTGCGGTATTTAATCTTATACCCATACCGCCATTTGACGGTTCGCGTATTCTTTTTACCTTTTTACCGCAAAAATATTATTTTAAATTAATGCAATATGAACGATATATTTTTATAGGTTTACTTTTATTGCTTTATACCGGCGTGTTAGATGCACCGTTACAGTTTGCTACGAGTGCTGTATATGGACTTATTAATAACATTGCCTTTTTACCATTTAAATTTTTATTGGCATTATAATTTTAGTTGGAGTGTGAAAAATGGAACAGACGGTTACACTGTCTTATAAAATGGAGGATTTTGAGGGTCCTCTTGACCTGCTGTTACAGCTAATAGCAAGAAATAAACTTAATATTTATGATATTCAGCTGTCTGTTTTGATTGAGCAATATTTGGCTCAAATAGAGGCCTTTCGTACCGAGCAAATGGAAATTTCAAGCGAATTTCTTGAAATGGCATCACGCCTTATTTATATGAAAACGGTAAGTCTGCTTCCACGTCACGATGAAATTGTCCGTCTTAAGGAAGAGCTTACAGGCGAACTGCTTGAATATCAGCTGTGCCGTGAAATGGCAGAAAAGCTGTCTACAATGATGTCCGGATTTGACCGCTTTGTAAGGGTGCCGACTGAATACGATTTTGACAAAACCTATGAGCTTGTTCACGAAAGCGACATTATGTATCAGTCATATTTGGCAGCCGTTGGCCGTGGTCAGCGCAGATTACCGCCAAGTGTTACACCCTTTACCAAAATAGTTGCTAAAAAGATTGTTTCGGTATCAACCAAGATTGTATTTGTTATACGCAAGTTGGTTACAGGCGGCAGTTATAAGCTGTCTTCGCTTTACAAAACTGCACGCAGCCGTTCAGAGCTGGTTGCAACCTTTTTGGCAGTGCTTGAGCTTTGTAAAGCCAACCGTGTAGAAATAAGCGGCGACAGTGCCGACACATCAGAGATTAAGATAATTAAGGGGCATAAGAAAAGATGAATAAACAACAAACAATAGCGGCACTTGAAGCGGTTCTTTTTGCCTCGGGTGACCCAATTAGTATAGAGAGATTGTCACAGGCTTTTGAAATAAGGCCCGAAGATATTGAAAAACATATTAATGAGCTTGAGAAAAAATATGAAGCTCAAAACAGCGGTGTTTATGTTGTAAGACTTGAAAACACCTATCAGTTGGTATCACGCGAGGAATATGCGCCATATATAAAAAAGGTTTTTGACATTAAGCGCAGAACGCCGCTATCTTCAGCAGCGCTTGAGGTTTTGGCGGTTATCGCCTATAACCAACCTGTTACACGCTCTTTTATTGAGCAGGTGCGCGGTGTGGACTGTTCGGGTGTTGTTACAACGCTGGTTGAAAAAGGTCTTATTGAGGAACGCGGAAGGCTTGAACTACCCGGCAGACCGTTGCTTTACGGTACCACAAAAACATTTTTACGCAGTTTTAGTCTAAATGATTTAAGTGATTTGCCGCCGTTACCTAAAGATAATATTGAGGTAAATGACGTTGGCGAGCAGTTAGAAATTACCGAAAAACTTACAACAGAGGAATAACCCTTGTGAAAATAGTGTTAATTGTTTTGGGCGTTATTTTGGCTTTATTGTTGGCGTTGCTTTTTTTGCCGCTTACGGTTGATTTGTCTTACAAACAAAAATTTGTTTTAAAGGTCAAATTTTCGGGCATAACAATTTTTGATAATCAAAAAAAATCAAAACGAAAACCAAAAAGTAAAAAGCCAAGTGCCGCACAAGACACAGAAACAAAAAAACAACCCAAAGACAACTTCTTAAAAAAAACCTACAAACAAAAGGGATTAATCAAAACAATAAAATATTTTGCAGAAATTTTGACTATGCTGTTTAAAAAATTTTTTTGGGTTATTAAGCATTTTAAATTTAGAAAATTCAGTTTAGATTTGGTTGTTGCCACACCCGATGCCGCAAATACGGCGATACAGTATGGCGGCATTTGCAGTGCGGTTTACCCGATAATTGCCTTTTTACAGTCAAATACCGATTTTAAGGCAAAGGCAATTAATATTTCAACCGATTTTGATAAAATCGAGTCGGAGTTTTCTATTGCTTTTTCGGTTACGACAAGGCTTTTCTTTTGGATTATAGCGACAATATCCGCCTTTTTCAACTTTTCTAAAATACAACGTAAGGAACGTGAAAAATATGAGCGAAAATAATATTAAAACCGTAATGGACACCACTATGGACAAGCTTCGCACTATGGTTGATGCCGATACCATTATAGGCACACCGGTTGTGGTAGGGAATATTACGCTTGTGCCGGTGTCACGTGTATCTTTTGGACTTGCTACCGGCGGTAGCGATTTTCCAAGCAAAAGTGACAAGCAGCTCTTTGGCGGTGGTGGCGGTGCGGGTGTTACGGTTAACCCTGTAGCTTTTATCTGTATTAACGGTGATAATGTTCATATGATGCCGGTATACAGCGATATGAATACTATCGACAAAGCTATTAATATGGCGCCGGAGCTTATTGATAAGGTGAAAAGTCTTTTTGAAAAAAAGACCGAAATTAAAACCGAGTACGATATATAATCACATAAAACACAAAGCAACACACATAAGATATATGGGTGTTGCTTTATGAAAAAGATAATCTGTATACTGCTTTGCTTTTTTGTTTTTTCCAATACAATTACAGCATCGGCATATAATATTTCTGCCAGGTCGGCGGCGGTTATTGACGGGTACACAGGCGAGGTTTTGTATTCGCTTAATTGCAATAAGCGTATGCCAATGGCAAGCACTACCAAAATTATGACGGCATTACTGCTGTGCGAAATGGTTGATGATTTAAGTAAAACAATTGTAACCACCCGTGATATGGTCACAGTTGAAGGCTCGTCTATGGGTCTGCAGGCAGGGGATACAGTATCGTTTAAGGACCTGCTTTACGGTATGTTGCTGTCTTCGGGTAATGACGCTGCCAATACTACAGCAATTGCCATAGCCGGAAGTGTTTCAAAATTTGCAGACCTTATGAATGAACGTGCTGATGCATTAGGTCTTAAAGATACCCATTTTGTAACACCGTCGGGGCTTGATGCCGATGAGCATTATACTACCGCCTATGAGCTTGCACTTATTACAAAAGAGGCACTTAGTAATCAAGATTTTGCCAAAGCCGCCGCAAGCAAGAGTGCACGACTATATTATGGCAATCCGCCGTATTATCGCACCCTTAAAAATCATAATAAGTTGCTTAAAATGTATGACGATATTGTAGGCGTAAAAACGGGGTTTACCAAAAAATCGGGCAGATGCTTGGTGTCCGCATCAAACAAGGATGGTAAATGTGTAATTGCGGTAACACTCAATGACGGTAACGATTGGCAGGACCACCGTAATCTTTTAGATTTAGGTTTATCGCTTGTAAAAACACAGCGTTTTTTACCCTTGCGAGATAAGCTTACACTTGATAGTGCCGATGGGGCAAAAATTTTGACAGATGTGCCGTCTACAGCATTAAATATAGCCCAAAAAGCAAAGGTTACATATCAAATTAATCTTCCACAATTTTTATATCCTCCAATAAAAAAAGGGGATAGTGTAGGAACCATAAATTATTGTTGCAACGGCAGTATAATACGTCAGTTGCCGATAAAAGCAAAACAAAATGCAAAGTTAAAACACAATAATGTGTATATATTTTTTCAAATATTTATTAGTATGCTTTCAAAAATTTAGGAGATAAATATGAAGGATAATAAAATAAGATTACAAAAGCACCTGTCTATATGCGGTGTTGCATCAAGACGCAAGGCAGAGGAGTTAATCGAAGCCGGTAAGGTGCGTGTAAACGGCAGGGTAGCAACACTTGGTGCAAAGGTTGACCCCAAAAGAGACAAGGTTACGGTGCGTGGCAAAACGGTAACTGCTGTAACACAAAAGGTGTATATAATGCTGCATAAGCCACGCGGTTATGTTACTACTATGAGTGATGAATTTGAACGCAAAACAGTTGCAGACCTTGTAAAGGATGTAGGCGTTAAGGTTTTTCCTGTGGGCAGACTCGACCGTGATTCTGAAGGCTTGCTTATTATGACCAATGACGGTGAGCTTGCAAATTCAATAACTCATCCGTCAAAGTTGGTAAACAAAACCTATCGTGTAACGGTAGCAGGGGCGGTTGACGATGACCAAATTAAAAAGCTTTGCGAAGGCGTTATAATTGACGGTAAAAAAACCAAACCTTGTGACGTATTTGTTATAGAGCGTCGTGCCGACCGCACATTGCTTAACTTTATTATTCACGAAGGCAGAAACCGACAGATTCGCAAAATGTGTGATGCGGTTGGTCTTAACGTGCTACGCCTAAAGCGTATCGAAATTGCCGGTGTAAAACTTGGCGGCTTAAAAACAGGTGCTTGGCGTGATTTGAACGAGCGTGAATTAATTCGCCTTAACAGCATTTCAAAACCCAAGGAAGAGGAATAATGATTAGTTTAATACCAATTAAGGATAAAGAGCAAATAGCTGATTTTTTTAAAAAGCACAATCTTGTGCCTGATGAGTTTTCGGGTTGTGTCACCGCAACCGAAAAAGATAGTGTTATAGGTTATTGCCTGTATCGACTTGACTCAAAGACTATGACGGTTTTTGCCGTAGAGCCGCAAAACGATATAATGCTGGCAGACGGTATATTGCGCAGTGCACTACATGTATCGGCTGAAAATTTTGTGCTTGATGCCTTTTATGATGATACCGCACCCGTAGACTTGTTTAAAAAGTTGGATTTTATAAAAAATGCCGAGCAAAAAACGCTTAATATAGACAAGCTTTTCGGCGGATGTGGATGCAAAAAACAAAATAAAGAAAAAAAGACTTGAAATATGATTTGTTTTGTGTTATGATAGCATTTGCGAATTATGTAGGGTATATCCCTTTTATATTTTTGGAGGTTAAAATGAACGCTTGGGAAATAATTTTAGGTATATTTATGGTTTTGGTATCACTTGTTGTTATTGGTATTATACTTTTACAACAGGGTCGCCGTTCAGGTGTTAACGGTGTAATTTCTGGTGCGGCTGATACATTCCTTTCTAAAAACAAGGCGCGCACAGTTAATGCAAAGCTTGCAAGCATTACAAAGTATGCTGCAATTTTATTCTTTGTTTTGGCGCTTGTTGCAAACATCATTTCAATGGTAAAATAATTTTACAAATTCAAAAAGAACGGTCTCACTCGACCGTTCTTTTTTTGTTATCATACTTTTGGAATATAAAATGTATCAATTACAGTTTGTAATACTGAATCCTCATTTGGTATAAATTCTACCCATTTTTCACCTTGTTGTAAGGTTCCTTCAATAGACTTGTAATTCAAAGAATCACCAAAATTTATGGTCAGACATTCCTTTGCCAAATATGTTATTTGTGCCAATGAAACGCTGGTAGAAAAATAAGGAGATAACGCGGTGTAAAAAGTGCCAAGCTTTGTAAAATCAGCCATAACCGCATTGCCGGTTTGGTTGATAAGTGCAGATAAAAATTGCTTTTGACGTTGCATACGGCGGTCGTTTGCATTCAAACCATTCCATTCACGGTGCTGAATATAATTAATGGCAAGCTTGCCCTTTAAATTTATATTTTGACCTTTGGTATATTGTGCATTTCCAAGCTTTATATCTTCAAGACATGTTATCGGTACGCCGCCCACCATATTAGTAAGCTTTTCAATACCGTCAAGTTCTATTGCCACATAGCGGCTTATGTTAATGCCATACAACAATCTCTTGGTTGAGGTTAGTACATTTTCACTGCATTTTTGCGGTGTTGTGCCGTAAGCGTATGCCAGACAAATTTGTTGTTTTTCGGTTCCGGCAAATTTGCCGTCGGCGGTATAAAGATTGACATCAACTAAAGTTTCGCGTGATATTGGGATAATGCAGGCTTTTTTTGTCTTTGTATCTACAGTTGCTACAAATATAACATCTGCCTGTCCGTTGTTTCCTGCACCTAAATTTTGGTTAATATTTTCGCGGTCAACACCGATTACAAGCGTGCTGACAATATTTTTATTTAGTACATATTCTTTGCCTTGATAGGTTATAGTGGTATCGTCTTCAATTTTGACCGCTTCATTAGAAATATGAGTGTCTTCTTTGTGAAACTGTTTTTTGCCGATGTGGGACAAAATATAAAAAGCAGATACCAAGGCTACAATGATTGCAAGCAGTATTGAGATGATAATAATTAAAATTTTTTTAATTTTTTTGTTTTTTTCGGTTGTATGTTCCATTTTTTTACCGCCATATAAAGTTTTAATTAATTATAAAACTAAAAAATAATAAAGTCAACGTAAAAAAAGGTGGAAAATCAAAAGACGGTGTAGTATAATATATGCGCATATTAATTTATGGGGTGGTTTAGATGAAAATCATTGTTGTAGGATGCGGAAAAATCGGTTCTGCCATAATTGAAAGTCTTGTGGCAGAGGGTCACGATATCACTGCTGTAGACATTAATCAAAGTGTTATTAACGATACCAATAATATTTATGATGTTATGGGTGTTTGCGGCAATGCGGTCGACTATGATATTTTAAACGAAGCTGCGGCAGAAACCGCCGAGCTTTTAATTTCAGTCACTAATTCTGACGAGGTTAATATGCTGGTTTGCTATATTGCTAAAAAAATGGGTGCAAAATATACGGTAGCCCGTGTGCGCAATCCCGAATACAACGATAAACGTCTCGGCAAGGTTAAGCAGTACCTTGATTTATCACTCACGATAAATCCCGAATTGCTTGCCGCACAAGAAATTTTTAATATGATAAAGCTGCCGGCAGCATTTAAAATAGAGACGTTTTCACATCGCAGTTTTGAGATGGTCGAGCTTGTTTTAAAAGATGGCTCTGAACTTGTCGGCACAAGTCTTATGGCACTTCGTAAAAAATACAAGGCTAACTTTTTGATTAGTATTGTAAAACGGGGGGAAGAGGTTTATATTCCTGACGGTAATTTTGAACTTCAAATTGGCGACCGCATCTGTATAATTGCAAACTATACCGAGATACAAAAGCTTTTAAAAATGTTAGCTCTTGCTAAAAAACAGGCTAAAACGGTTATGATTTTGGGTGCCAGCAAAACATCATATTATCTTGCTAAAATGTTGTTGCGTTCAGGCAATAATGTCAAAATAATAGAAAAAGATATCGAAAATTGTGAAAAATTCGCCGAGTTATTGCCCGGTGCGGTTATTATTAACGGTGACGGTACCGAGCAAGAGGTGTTGCTTGAAGAGGGTATAAACGATGTAGATGTGTTTACTGCTCTTACCGGTATAGACGAAGAAAATATATTGGTTTCTTGTTTTGCAAATTCAAAGGATATTTCACGCGTTATAACAAAGGTAAACCGTGGTGAATTGGTTTCTATGGCAGAAAATTTAGGGCTTGAATCGGTTATTTCGCCCAAGCATGCTGTTTCAAATGTAATAACAAGCTATGCACGTGCACTTCGCAATTCACTTGGCAGTAATGTGGAAACACTTTATAAGTTAATGGATGGCAAGGCAGAGGCGCTTGAGTTTAAGGTTCAACCCGATTTTAAGTATAAAAATATACCGCTTAAGGATATGAAGCTTAAAAAAGATGTTTTGATTGCCGGTATTATAAGAAAACGTATGGCATTTATCCCCAGTGGTGACGATGAGATAATTGCCGGTGATAAGGTTGTTGTAATCGCAAAGGCGACAGAGCAAAAAATGGATGACCTTTCGGATATTATGAGGTAACATTATGAATAAAAGAATGGTTTTAAGAACGCTTGGTGTAGTTCTTCGTATTTTATCACTGCTTTTGGTGTTGCCGATAATTACCGCTATTTGTTATGGTGAAAAAAGAGAACTGTTTTCTTTTGCTTGTGTAGCGGCAGGTTCTTTTTTTGCAGGTTCACTACTGTTAATATTTATAAAAACAAAAAACACAGTAATATATGCTAAAGAAGGCTTTGCAATCACAGCCTTTACCTGGATAATTATGGCAGCGGTTGGTGCTTTGCCATTTGTTATCTCGGGTGTTATACCTTCTTATGTAGATGCATTTTTTGAAACGGTAAGTGGTTTTACCACTACAGGTTCGTCTATACTTGAATCGCTTAAGCTTGACGATTTATATCAAACAAGTAAGAGTATGTTGCTTTGGCGCAGCTTTACCCATTGGGTAGGTGGTATGGGTGTGCTTGTGTTTGTTATGGCAATAATACCCAATTTTACCGACCGTTCAATACACATTATGCGTGCTGAAATGCCCGGTCCTGTAATAGGCAAATTGTTGCCAAAGGCCAAAAGCACATCGCGAATACTTTATGTTATATATATAGCGCTCACACTTTTGCAAATGGTATTGCTTTGTGCAGGTAATATGCCTTTGTTTGACAGTATAGTTTTATCGTTCGGTACAGCAGGTACAGGTGGTTTTGCCGTTACCTCAAGCGGTATAGGCGGTTATAGTCCGTATTGTCAATGGGTAATTGCTGTATTTATGTTCGTTTTTGGTGTAAACTTTAACCTGTATTTCCTTGTGCTGATACGTCGTGTTCGCACGGCTGTTAAAAGCAGTGAGCTTTGGTGTTATATTGCAATTGCTGCTGTAAGCACGACAATTATCACTGCTAATATAATGACCAAAATTCCCGAAATGAAAACTTTTTCCGAGGCTGTTCGCCATGCGTTTTTCCAAGTGGGCACAATTATGTCTACCACGGGTTATGCTACGGCGGATTTTGATGCTTGGCCAAATCTTTCAAAAGCGGTATTGTTTTTGCTTATGTTCTGTGGCGGTTGTGCAGGCTCAACAGCGGGTGGACTCAAGGTTTCACGTGTTATAATGCTTTTTAAAGCTGTCGCTAAAGAAATAAGACAAATGATATTTCCGCGTTCTGTCAGCAAGGTTCGTTTTGAAGGCAAACCGGTAGATGACTCAATTATCCGCAGTGTTTCGTCATATTTTGTAATTTATATGATATGTTTGCTGGGTGCTTTTTTGCTTATTGCATTTGAACCGTTTGATTTTGAAACCAATGTTTCTGCGGTGGTTACCTGCTTTAACAATGTCGGTCCGGGCTTCTCTGCCGTTGGTCCTATGGCAAACTTTGCAAGTTATACAGATTTTTCAAAAATAGTGCTTTCTTTTGCAATGCTGTTAGGCAGACTTGAGATTTTTCCGCTTATAGTTATCTTTTCACCACACAGTTGGATAAAGAAAAACAATAAATAAAGTATTATATACTTGACAAATTTTGTAATTAATATTACAATATATTGAGTGTTATGGTTAAAATTATGCCATACGTTGAAGTAAATTAATTTATGGAGGAAATAATAATGATTAGTGCCGGCGATTTTAGAAATGGCGTTACTTTTGAAGAGGACGGTCAGGTTTTACAGGTTGTTGAATTTCAACACGTAAAGCCCGGTAAGGGTGCAGCCTTTGTAAGAACAAAAACAAAGAATGTTATAACAGGTGCGGTTATTGAAAAATCTTACAACCCAACTGCAAAATTCCCCACCGCTTATATTGAGCGTAAGGATATGGAATATTCTTATCAAGACGGTGACCTTTACTACTTTATGGATCAAGAAACCTATGAGCTTGTTCCGATTAACGCTTCAGAAATGAGCGACAACTTTAAGTTTGTTAAAGAAAATATGGTGTGCAAAATCCTTTCATACAAGGGTAAGGTTTTTGGTGTAGAGCCCCCAACATTTGTTGAGCTTACCGTTACCGCTACCGAGCCGGGTTTTGCAGGCAACACAGCTACCAACGCTACCAAACCCGCAACTGTTGAAACCGGTTGTGAAATTCGTGTACCTCTCTTTATTAACGAGGGCGAGGTTATCCGTATTGATACCCGTACAGGCGAGTATATGGAGCGCGCATAATTAATTAAAATTCAAGGAGAAAAACAAATGGATATTTGTGAAAAAATTGCTTATATCAAAGGCCTTGCCGAAGGTCTTTCATTAGACGGTGAAACCAAAGAGGGTAAAATCCTTACTGCCATTATCGACCTTTTAGGTGATATTACCGATGAGATTTGTGATATTGAAGATGCTTGCGACGATATGAGCGAGCAGATTGATGCAGTTGATGAGGATTTGGCTTCTTTAGAAGACATCATTTATGAAGATGACGACTGCGACTGCGATTGCTGTGACGATGATTGTGATTGCTGCGATGACGAGCTTTACGAGGTAGAGTGCCCTTCTTGCAACGATATTATCTATCTTGATGCTGATATGCTTGAGGATGACGGTATTGATTGCCCCAACTGCGGTACTCATTTAGAGTTTGATTTTGACTGCGATTGTTGCGATGACGATTGCGACTGCTGCAGTGAAGAAGAATAATTATTAATTTAAAATTGCCGCACCTATATGTAGAGGTGCGGCTTTTTTAAGAGGATAAGAAAATGAACCAAACAAAAACAAAACTACAATATGATGTTTGCCGACATAACGAGGATGCCATACCTGTTATAATTGTTGCTGCCGGCAGTTCTTCGCGTATGCAGGGTATAAACAAGCAGTTTATGCCTATTTTAGGTGTGCCGGTAATTGCCCGTACATTAATGGCTTTTGAAAAATGTGCCGATATTTCCAAAATCATAATTGTTACAGCACATGATAGTGTTTTAGATATGCAGACGGTTTGTGAAAAATATATGATAACCAAACTAACCGATATTGTGGTGGGCGGCGCTAATCGCCATCAGTCGGTTATGAATGGCATAAAAGTTTTAGATAAAAACGATTTACAGGTGCTTATTCACGACGGGGCAAGACCTTTTGTTGACTGTCAAACAATAGGCGAGGTTGCACGCTCGCTTAATGCGTATGATGCTGCACTTTGCGTAACCAAAATAAACGATACCGTTAAAAAAGTGAATGCCGAAGGTAAGGTTATGGCAACGGTTGACCGCAGTATGCTGTATTCGGCACAAACACCGCAGGGTGTAAATATAAAAGAGTATATGTTAGCGTGCGAAAGTGTTAATGATGCAGACTCTTTTACAGACGATGTATCAATTATGGAAGCTACGGGTTACAACGTAAAAGCTGTAGTAGGCAGCGGTAAAAACATTAAAATTACAACACCGGACGATATATTTATTGCTGAAAGTATAGTGAAAGGGGAGAGCGAAGAATGAGAATAGGTCACGGTTATGATGTTCATAAATTAGTGCCTGACCGCAAGCTGATTTTAGGCGGCGTGGATGTGCCTTATGAAAGGGGACTATTGGGTCATTCTGATGCTGATGTTTTACTTCACGCCATAAGCGATGCACTGCTTGGTGCTGCGGCACTTGGCGATATAGGCAAGCACTTTCCCGATACTGACCCACAGTATAAGGACGCCGATTCACGAGTGTTACTCAAACGGGTAGTTTCACTTATCAAGCAAAACGGTTTTTCGGTTGGCAATATAGATTGCACTATTATTGCCCAAAAGCCAAAGTTAAAAGATTATATACCGCAGATGAGACAAAACATTGCCGATGATTGCAACATTGATATATCCTGTGTTAATGTAAAGGCAACCACCGAGGAGGGGTTAGGCTTTACGGGTGATATGAGCGGCATTTCAGCGCACGCAGTCTGCCTTTTGACATAACCTCATAAATCACCTCATATTATTTATGGGGTGAGATATTTTGAATACCTATATAACCTTTACAAAAAAGCGCATAATTGCTACTTTGGCGATATTTATATGTGTGGGTTTGGTCTGCTGTGAGCTTTATGCAGCGGCAAATAAAACACCCAATGCAAAAACAAATGCCGACCGACTTATATTTATAAAGCGGTTAGGATATACCATAACCCAAGAGAGTCTAACTGCCAAAACGGTTACCATACCCGAGGTATTTTATGATGTGTACAAAAATTATAATACACTGCAACAAAAAGGCGGGTATGATTTATCCGATTATAAGGGTTGCACGGTGACATTATACACATATAAAATAAACACACCAAAAGGCTATAAGGGTGAGTGTGCAATTAATATTATTGTATATAATGACAGAATAATAGGAGGTGACATATCTTCGGCAGCATTAGACGGTTTTATGCTGCCATTGAAAGCAGAGAATGAAAAAACAAAGAATTGATAAATTTATTTCTAACCAACTGTTGATTTCACGCAGTGAAGCACGCGTTGGTATCCGTCGTGGACAAGCTACCGTAAACGGTGATGTTATACGTGATGCCTCAAGGCTTGTTGAGCCTCAAACAGATAATGTCACCTATAACGGTCAAACGGTGGGGTATAAAGAGTATGTATACATACTAATTAACAAGCCGCAGGGCGTTTTGTCGGCGTCAACCGATAAATCGCGTGAAACGGTGGTTGATTTGGTGCCCGAGCATTTAAAAAGGCGAGAACTATCTCCCGTGGGCAGACTTGATAAGGATACCACCGGCTTGCTTATTATCACCGATGACGGTGCATTTGCCCACGATATTATTTCGCCTAAAAAGAATATATCAAAATCATACATTGCAGGTCTTGACGGCGACGTAACGGATGAAATGGTTGCACTTTTTAAAGACGGTGTTGTGTTGGCAGATGGCACAAAATGCAAGCCTGCCGTGCTTCAGTCACTATCGCAAAACACCGCAAGAATAACCATAACCGAGGGTAAATATCATCAAATAAAGCGTATGTTTGGCACGGTTGGTTTGGGTGTTAATACGCTACACCGTGAGGCAATAGGCGGACTCACTTTACCTAACAATTTGCACAACGGTGATTGTATAGAAATGACAAAACAACAGCTAATAGATAGCATTTTGCACAAAAATGCTTAAAAGGTTAGATACTTTTACCAAAAGTGTTCGCAAAACATTGGGATAATTAGGCATAGCATTTGTCAAAAATGTTTGTTATAATATTAAAGTAAATTAGGAATTTAATCAGGAGGTCCATTTTTATGGCAAGTTTATCTCTTCGCAACGTTTACAAAAGATACCCCGGTGGCGTAACCGCTGTATCTGACTTCAACCTCGAAATCAAAGACAAAGAATTTATCATTCTTGTTGGTCCTTCAGGTTGCGGTAAATCAACAACACTCCGTATGGTAGCAGGTCTTGAAGAAATCTCCGATGGTGAGGTTTACATTGGTGATCGTCTCGTAAATGACGTAGCACCTAAAGATCGTGATATAGCAATGGTGTTCCAAAACTACGCACTTTATCCTCATATGACAGTGTTTGATAACATGGCTTTTGGTCTTAAGCTTCGCAAAACACCAAAGGATGAAATCAAACGCCGCGTTGAAGAGGCTGCTCGCATTCTTGACATTGCTCATCTTCTTGAGCGTAAGCCAAAGGCTTTGTCAGGTGGTCAGCGTCAACGTGTGGCTCTAGGCCGTGCTATCGTTCGTGAACCTAAGGTATTCTTGCTTGACGAACCTCTTTCAAACTTGGATGCTAAGCTTCGTGCACAAATGCGTACCGAGATTTCTAAGCTTCACCAGCGTTTGGGTACAACCTTCATCTACGTTACCCATGACCAGACCGAGGCTATGACAATGGGTACCCGTATCGTTGTTATGAAGAGCGGTATTGTTCAACAGGTTGATACACCTCAAAATCTTTATCTCTATCCTTGCAACCTCTTCGTTGCAGGCTTTATCGGTTCACCTCAGATGAACTTTATCGAAGCAAAGCTTCTTAAAGAAGGTAAAGATTTCTTTGTAGAGTTTGGTTCAGAAGATACCAAGACTCGTGCAGGTGTTAAGTTTAAGGTTAAGCTTCCTGCTGAAAAGAATAAGGATAACTGCCTTGAAGAATATGCAGGCAAAGAGGTTATCATCGGTATCCGTCCTGAGCACGTTCACAATGAAGAGGACTTGCTTGCTGCTAATCCTGACGGTATTGTTGAGGCTGACGTTGAAGTTACCGAGCTTATGGGTGCTGAAACCTACCTTTATATGAATTGTGAAGGTCAAGCTATCAACGCTCGTGTTGCTCCTACCAACACTGCACGTCCCGGTGACAAGATTAAGATTGCTCTTGAAACCTCAAAAATTCACATCTTTGATAAGGATACCGAAATTACAGTTTGTAACTAAGGTACTTAGAAGGGCTGCACCGCAAAAGCGGTGCAGTTTTTTGCATATCAACCCCACCATTAAGGAATGGTTGATATGTGTGATGTATGCCCTGCGGGCAAATGATGCCGCTTTCGCTAATGATGCAATGCCTACGGCATAGTAATGTTTCAAGGCTGTGCCTTGAAGTTTCGGTGTCGCGTTGCGACAGATATAAATCGCGGCTATGCCGTACATTTGCTTAACTCTCAACTCTAAAATCTCAACTCTCATAATAAAAATCAAGATTTTTTTATGTTTTTTATAAAAAAGTCTTGATTTTTTCTTTTTGTGGTACTATAATACATTTAAGTGGTGAAAAGTGTATCAAAAAACCATAAAAGTGTATCAAAGTGGTGAAAGTGAGGTGGCAATATGCTTTACGGTGGATACGACCATACAATTGATAAAAAAGGCAGAATTGCCATACCCGCAAAGCTGCGTGATGAATTTGGCGAGTCTTTTATGATTTGTCGCGGTATTTATGGCAAAAACTGCATTTGTGTTTATCCTACCGAGCAGTGGGATAAGCTGGTTGAAAAAATCGGCAGTCTGCCGTCGGCTAAATCAAGCGTTGTAAAGCGTTATTTATATGAGGGCGCTTTTAATGTGGAGTTTGACTCACAGGGCAGAATACTGCTTCCCGCTTCACTTCGTGAATTTGCCTCTCTTGAAACCGAGGCGCACATAATCGGCGTTGATACCAACCTTGAAATTTGGAATAAAGAGCTTTGGCAAAAAGAAAATTCGGAATACACACCCGAATCTATTGCTGCCATTGTTAATGAGCTTGATTTTTAAATTATGGAATTTAAACATATATCGGTATTACTAAGTGAAACAATCGATTCATTAAATATTAAACCCGACGGCATTTATGTCGACGGCACTGCCGGCGGGGCGGGGCATTCTACCCAAATTGCAAAGCAGCTTACTACCGGTAGACTAATAGCCCTTGACCGTGACCCCGATGCTGTCAAAACCGCTACCGAAAGGCTGTCGCCTTACAATGCAACAGTTGTCGAGAGCAATTTTGCCGATATGAAGTCGGCACTCGGCAGTCTTGGCATTTACGGTGTTGACGGCATACTGCTTGATTTAGGCGTTTCGTCATATCAGCTTGATAACGGTGAACGTGGGTTTTCTTATAAATATGATGCTCCGCTTGATATGCGAATGAGTATGACAGGAACAACAGCAGCCGATTTGGTAAACAATCTGTCGGCAGATGAGCTTACAAAAATATTTCGCGATTACGGTGAAGAAAAATTCGCCTATAAAATAGCAAATAAAATAGTAAAACTACGTGAAAACAGCACTATTGAGACCACAACACAGTTAGCCGATATAATAGCATCCTGCTATCCGGCGGCAGCACGTCGTGACGGCAATCCTTCACGTAAATGCTTTCAAGCGTTGCGTATTGCCGTTAATGATGAGCTTGGCAGTCTTGAACGTGCGCTTGATGATGCATTTGATTTACTAAATGTTGGCGGTGTGCTTTCTATAATAACATTCCATTCATTAGAGGATAGAATGGTGAAACAAAAGTTTAAGGAATACACAACAGCCTGTACCTGCCCACCCGATTTTCCGGTGTGTGTATGTGGTAAAACCCCTCGAGGTAAATTGCCTTTTAGAAAACCTGTAACAGCAACCGAAGAGGAATTAAAAATAAATCAGCGCAGCCGTAGTGCAAAGCTGCGTGCAATTATAAAATTATAAGAAATGAAATTAACGGAGGAATAATGGTGGACAATTTAAAATATTATAACGACAGCTTGGCTTATGATTTTGAAATGTTTATGCCACGTTCCGCCGAGCCTGTCAGAAAAGATAATATAGTAAAATTACCGCAAACAAAGCAAAAAAGACGTGCAAAAGCGCGTGCAGTGCGTCGTGTATCGGCGTCGGCTTTTGCAGTTATGACAACAGTTTTTGTTTTGGCAGCATTATGCGGTAATATATTGCTGAGACTTCAAATAAATGAAGTGAATGCAAAAATTAATGATATAAAAACCGAGATAAGTGCGCTTGAAAACACAAAAACCGGTTTAGAGGTTGAGCTTGAAAGAGTAGTTTCATATTCTAACATAGAATTAGAGGCTGCCGAAATCGGTATGCAGAAAATGGATAAAAATCAAGTTAAGTATATAAGAGTAAATGATAAAAATTCTGCTGTTACAAAAAACGGTGAGACTATTTTGTGTAGCGATGAGAAAAAGTGATAGTTTTTATAAATATTTAATATAATATTAAGAATGAATACGAGAGTTAGGGCTTTATGCCAACTCTCGTTTTCGAGCATAGATTGAGCAAATTTAAATGTTAGGAGGTAGGCGCAAATGTCAGTTAGACCAAATAAATTAATGCTAAAAAGAGCGGTTATAGTTATGGTCTGTGTTGTTTTGTGCCTTACCTTAATTTCTACCGGCAGTCTTGTGCAGATAATGATTATCAAGGGCGAGGAGTATCAGGCAAAGGCATCCGAGCAACAGCTATATGACAGCTTGATAACTGCGCCGCGCGGCGATATTTATGATAACAGTATGAATTTACTTGCCACCAGCTCCCCTGCATGGACAGTGTATTTAACTCCAAACGGTATAAACAAGCTCAGCGATAAGGATAAAGCCGAAAAAATTCGTACGGTTATAGCCGAGGGACTTTCGTCTATATTAGATATGGATTATGATGAAGTATACGAATTAAGCAAAAAAAACAACTATTATGTTACTGTTAAAAAGCAGGTAGAGCAAGAAATCGTTGATGAAATCAGACAGTTTATTTTAGATAATAAAAAGAATGAAATAGCAAGCTATATAGGCATTGACGAAACTACCAAACGTTATTATCCGAATGACAGTTTGGCATCTACAGTTTTAGGTTTTGTAGGTGCCGATAATCAAGGTCTTGCCGGCCTTGAAAGTTATTATGACAATGAACTTACCGGCATAGAGGGCCGTGTTGTAACTGCTAAAGATGCCAAAGGCACCGATATGCGTTTTGGCTATGAAAAGGTTGAAGAGGCACAAAAAGGCAATTCGCTGGTATTAACACTTGATTCTTATGTGCAGTACGTTGCAGAAAAATATCTTGATATCGCAGTCGAGCAGGAAAAGATAAAAGAACGTGGCGCTGTAATTGTTATGAATGTAAATACCGGTGCGGTGCTTGGTATGGCGGTAAGCGGTGATTTTAACCCTAACGAGCCATTTAAACTTTCAACCGATGATCAGGCTACAGTTGATGCCATAACCGATGAAAAGGAAAAAGAAGCCAAAAAGAGTGAATTGCTTAATCGCCAATGGCGCAACAAAGCCGTTTCTGATACATACGAGCCGGGTTCGGTATTTAAGATTTTTACGGCTGCTGTAGCGTTAGAAGAAAACCTTGTAAACCAAAACAGTAAATTCACCTGCAATCATACCTATATTGTTGCAGGCAACCCATATCACTGCCATAATGCAAACGGGCATGGTACGCAGTCTCTTGAACAGTCGATTTCAAATTCTTGTAATCCGGCGTTTATTCAAATAGGACAGTTGATTGGGCAAAAGAATTTTTACAAATATTTCAAGGCATTTAATCTTACCGGCAAAACCGGAATTGATTTACCCGGTGAAGCGGCACCGTACTATCATAAGGAAGAAAATATAGGCGCTACTGAGCTTGCTTCTTCTTCATTTGGCCAAACCTTTAATATAACCCCTATACAAATGATAAGTCTTGCCGCAACCGCAGCTAATGGCGGATATGCCGTAAAACCGCATTTGGTTGAAAAAATAGTTGACAGTGATAAAAATGTTGTTAAAAGCTTTTCAAATGAAAACCGACAACAGGTAATATCAAAAAATACATCATATACTATGCGCACTTTGCTTGAATATGTTGTGCAAAACAGCACTAAAAACGGTGCGGTATCAGGATATCGCGTAGGCGGTAAAACCGGTACCTCACAAAAAGTATCGCAGATACTTCAAACCGGTAACACGCGTCTATATATCGGTTCTTATGCTTGTATAGCGCCAATCAACGACCCCGAAATTGCTGTATTTGTAATGCTTGATGAACCTACAGGCGGCAATTATTACGGTGGCGCTATTTCTGCACCTGTAGGCGCCAAAATTATGACCGATATTTTACCTTATCTTGGTTTTGAACCGCAATACACGGCAGAAGAACTTAAAAAAATCTCGATTTCAGTCCCTAATGTTACCGGTGAAGAGTTATCGTCTGCCAAAACAAGAATAAACGGTCTAAAGCTTTCTTATAAGGTAATCGGCAACGGCACAAAGGTAATAAAACAACTTCCCGAAGCCGGAAACACTGTTTATAACGGCGGTACCATAATTCTTTATACCGAGGACAGCAGTTCGCAAACAGTTACTGTGCCAAATCTTGTGGGGCTTACGGTAGCAGAGGTTAATGCCGCTGCCGCCGCTGCCGGAATTAATGTCGAATTTTCCGGAAACATTACCGATAAAAAAACACTATCCTATGACCAAGATGTAAAGAGTGGCGAAACGGTTTCGATGGGGCAAATTATTACTGTGTATTTTCGTGATGAAGCATCTGCTGACATAGCAGAATGATGATATATTATAGAAAATAAAAGGGAGAAAAAATGTTATTAAAAGACCTTATATCAAATCTTGATACAGACTTTGCCAATATAGAAATAAGTGGTATTACCTCTGACTCGCGTGAGGTAAAAAACGGTTATGCATTTATATGTATTTCGGGCGTTACAGCCGATGGTCACAATTTTGCCGAAAAAGCATTAGAAAAGGGAGCAGCTGTTGTTATAACCGAAAGAAAATTGGGGTTGACTAACGAACTTGTTGTGCCTGATACGCGCGAGGTTTATGCCGATATGTGTGCCGCTTGGTTTAAGTATCCTGCCAATTCACTAAAACTAATTGGTGTAACAGGTACCAACGGTAAAACCTCTATAACCTATATGTTAAAAAGTATATTGGAATCTTTTGGCAACAAGGTGGGTCTTATTGGCACTATTCATAATATGATAGGCGACGAGATAATTGAAACCAAAAACACTACTCCCGGCGTTTTTGAACTTAATCGCTTATTTTCGCTTATGAAGGAAAAGGGTTGCTCATACGTTGTTATGGAGGTCTCCTCACACGCACTTGAACAAAAGCGTGTATGCAACCTGAATTTTGAAACGGCAATCTTTACAAACCTTACACAAGATCACCTTGATTATCATATAACAATGGATAATTATTTTGATGCCAAAAAGAAGCTTTTTGAAATGTGTAAAACAGCGGTTGTAAATGTTGACGATGAGTATGGTGTTAGGTTGGCGTCACAGCTTGACTGCAATGTTGTAACATACTCGTTAAATGATAATTCAACCTATAGCGCAAAGGCTGTAAAATATTTTCCAAGTAGTGTTGAATATGAGCTTGTAAGCGATAATATTTTAAATCGTATTAAATTCAACACCGGAGGAGACTTTAGCGTATATAATTCTATGTGTGCAGCTATAACTGCTTTAGAACTGAACTTTCCGGTTGATGAGGTTACCAAAGCAATAGAATTAATATCCGGTATAAAGGGTAGGGCAGAGTCGGTACCGACCGGTCGTGATTTTACAATTATTATTGATTATTCCCACACACCCCATGGTCTTAAAAAAATTTTAAAAAAATTTAAAAACAGCGAAAAAAACCGTCTTATATCGCTTTTTGGTTGTGGCGGTGACCGTGACAAAACCAAAAGACCGATAATGGGTAATATTGCGGCTCGATATGCCGATTATGTTATTGTCACAAGCGATAACCCTCGCAGCGAAGACCCAAACGAGATAATAAAAGATGTTCTTGTTGGAATAAAGGATACATCAACGCCTGTTACGGTCATAGAAAACAGAATAGAAGCTATAAAATATGCAGTGTCAATTGCACAAAAGGATGATATAATAGTTTTGGCAGGCAAGGGACATGAGACATATCAAATATTAAAAGATGGTACAATTCATCTTGACGAACGTGAGGTTGTTCGCGAAGCTCTTGATGCACTTTAAAATAAATGATATTAAGAAGGTAATGTTATGAAAGATTATACCGCAGTTGTTATAGCAATAGTTTCCTTTGCGGTTACTGCAGGTTTAGGTTTTCTTGTTATTCCGTATTTAAGAAAACTAAAATTTGGTCAAACTATTCTCGAAGAGGGGCCAAATTGGCACAAAGCTAAGCAGGGCACACCTACAATGGGCGGCGTTATGATGGTTGCCGGTGTATTGGTTTCAATGACGATAGGTTTTGCTTTTTCGTATTTCATCGGTGGCAGATTAGCTCAAGAAATGGGTGATCCGTATTTTCTTACAACACTTATTGCAGGTGTTGTAATGGCGCTCGGAATGTGTGCAATAGGCTTTTTTGATGATTATATAAAGGTTGTAAAAAAACGCAATTTAGGTCTTACAGCAAAGCAAAAAACCTTTATGCAACTGCTTGTATCAGCGGCATATCTTTTAACACTTGCCCTTAGCGGTATGCGTACAACATATATTCCTTTTATTGGTGAAGTACAAATAACCGAGGGTATAGGTCTTATATTTTGGCCAATAGCATTAATGTTTATTTACGGATTTACAAATGCGGTTAATTTGACCGATGGACTGGACGGCTTGGCTTCAAGTGTTACATTGGTTGTTGCTTGTGCTTTTATGCTGGCTTCGGGCAGTATGGGTGGTATGGTTATAGGTTCGGTTAATAGTCTGTCATCTGCTTTGGCAGGTGCATGCGCCGGATTTATTGTTTGGAATGCCAAACCTGCAAAGGTGTTTATGGGCGATACCGGTTCTATGTTTTTAGGCGGTATGGTAGTGGCATTATCCTTTAGCTTTGGCAGTCCCATATTGTTAATAGTTATGGGTTGTGTTTATTTGCTTGAAGCAATATCTGTAATGCTTCAAGTAGCATATTTTAAAATGACTAAAAAGAGACTGTTTAAAATGGCGCCGCTTCATCATCATTTTGAAATTAGTGGTTTTTCTGAAGAAAAGGTGGTATTATTATTTTCGTTTATCGCCTTTATAGGTTGTTTAATTGCTCTTTTGTCAATAATATTTAATTGGTAAATTATACTGAAAACAGAAAGGAAGGTTGTTATGGCAAAAACTACAATAAAGAAAAAGAAGAATAGTTTTTGGCAAAGCGGTAAGCTTGATATTACCTTTCTTTCTTTTGTTTTGATTTTGCTTACAATAGGTCTTGTTATGCTCTTTTCAGCAAGCTATGCCTATTCTTATGAAAATTACGGTAACAGCTATAAGTTTATTGTGCGTCAAGCGCTGTTTGCGGCAGTGGGTATAGGTGTAATGTTTTTTACATCAAGAATCAACTATCATTTTTGGCGCAGAATAAGTTGGCTTGTTTTTATAGGAACAATTATAATTTTGTTTATATTATTAATTGTACCGCCTATGGTAAGCGGTATGAGTGTTAAGCGTTGGTTTGCTATTGGTCCTATCTCTTTTCAACCGTCTGAAATTGCAAAATTTGCAATAGTTGTGTTGTTTTCAACCCTTATTGCTGCAAACCAAAAGCTTATGAGTAGCTGGAAATTTATATTCTTTTTGTTTTTTTTATTAGGTTTAACCTGCTTGTTGGTTATATTGGAACCGCACATTTCTGCCACTTTGTTGATAGCCGCAATAGGTGTGGTGCTTATATATGTGGGCGGACTTAACCGCAAGGTAGTGATTTTCGGCATCGTTTTAGCGGTTGTTGGTGTCGCGCTTGTAATATTTACACAATCTACCGGATTTTTCAGTTATGGTTCAAGCCGTATTAAATATTGGTTAGACCCGTGGGCTGATGCAAAGGTACAGGGATTTCAAACGATTCAATCATTGTTAGCAATCGGATCAGGTGGTGTGTTAGGCAGAGGTATAGGTCAATCCCGTCAAAAATATTTATGGGTACCCGAACCGCACAACGACTTTATTTTTTCTATTGTTTGTGAGGAATTAGGCCTTATCGGTGCCGTTGTTATAATTCTTTTGTTTGCGTTGCTTGTTTGGCGCGGATTTACTATTGCAATGCGTGCTAAAGATAAATTTGGTTCGATGCTTGCGTTAGGTCTTACTTTCCAAGTGGGACTTCAAGCAATGCTTAATATTTGGGTTGTTACCAATACAATACCAAATACAGGTATCAGTCTACCGTTTTTCAGCTATGGCGGTACATCATTGCTGATTTTACTTGCCGAAATGGGAATTATACTTTCGGTATCGCGCGAATCAAATATTGAAAAAAGCTAAAAAGGGGACATATTATGCATATACTTTTTGCAGGCGGTGGCACTGCCGGTCATATTAATCCGGCATTGGCTATTGCAGGTTATATACGTGAAAAACATCCCGATGCACATATCAGTTATATAGGCACTGCCGATAAGTTAGAGTCTAAGCTTGTGCCTGATGCGGGTTACAATTTTCGCACGATTTCGGTTGCGGGTTTTCAGCGCAAATTGACGCTTGAAAATATAGGTAAAAATATTTCTGCTGTAGGCAAGGCACTGACTTCATCTATTACAGCACGTAAAATATTAAAGGAGATTGACCCCGATATTGTTATCGGTACAGGCGGTTATGTTAGTGGTCCTGTTTTGCGCGAGGCTGCAAAGTTAGGCATTAAAACCGCTATACACGAGCAAAATGCATATCCGGGTGTTACTACAAAAATGCTGGCTCCAAATGTTGATGCGGTGCTTCTTGCTATGCCCGAGGCAGAAAAATATTTAAAGCTAAAGAAAAAGCCTTTTGTTACAGGTAATCCTGTAAGAAAAGAACTTTTAAGAATTGACCGTGATACTGCACGTGCAAAATTAGGGTTAGATTCTGATAAGCCAATGATTTTATCATTTGGCGGTTCTTTGGGTGCGGCACAGGTAAATAAATCGGTGCGAGGTCTTATTGAATGGCATAATGATAGTGATAAATTTTATCACATACATGCCACCGGTAAATTTGGATATAACGATTTTGTTGAATATTTTAAAGATAAAAATATCACTTTATCAAAAAATATTGATGTTAGAGAATATATAAACGATATGGATGTTTGCATGGCGGCAGCTGATTTGGTTATTTGTCGTGCCGGTGCTATTACTCTTAGTGAGTTGCTTGCCTGTGGCAAGCCGTCAATACTTATACCGTCACCGTATGTCGCTGAAAATCATCAATTCCATAATGCAATGACACTAAAACGTATTGGTGCATCCGAAATTATAGAAGAAAAAGATTTAAATGCCGACAGCCTCATCACTATGGTGTCAAACCTTATCGAAAACAAACCGCAGCTTGAAAAAATGTCTAAAGCAGCGGTTGATGGCGCTATTAAAGATGCTAACGAACGAATTTATGAAATAATAATGCAATTATACACAAATGCATAATAATAAATAGCAATTTTTATTTTTTTGCATAATATGACATTGTAACACATTCTCTATAGGGGGCAGTGTCAATGTCAAAATTAGTTATAACAGGCGGCAACCGATTAACGGGTGAAATCAAAATACACGGTGCAAAAAATAGCGTATTACCCATTCTCGCAGCTACGGTACTGTGTGAGGGTACAAGTGTAATACATAATTGCCCTATGTTGTCTGATGTTACCGCATCAATCAACATACTAAAATTTTTAGGCTGCCAATGCGATTTTAAAAACAATACAGCCACCATTAATACAAACACTTTAAAATGCAGCCAAATACCTGAACGGCTTATGCGTGAAATGCGCTCTTCGGTGATTTTTTTAGGTGCTGTTTTAGGTAAATGCGGTAACGCTGTAATAAGCAGTCCCGGTGGTTGCGAGTTGGGTCCCAGACCAATTGACCTACATATTGCGGCACTTAAAAAACTGGGTGCGGTAGTAAAAGAAAAGTATGGTCAAATTGAACTCAGTGCACCAAACGGATTAAATGGTGCCGAAATCAATTTAGCCTTTGCCAGCGTCGGTGCTACCGAAAATGCTGTTTTGGCAGCAGTCACGGCAAAAGGTGTTACCGTTATCAATAATGCGGCTAGAGAGCCCGAAATTTGTGATTTAGCCGAATTTTTGAATTTATGTGGTGCACGTGTGTACGGTAGCGGCACCGATACTATAACGGTTTTTGGGGTTGAAAATCTTAACGGCAGTACACATACTGTTATACCTGACCGTATCGCTGCAACTACATATATGGCTGCCGTTGCAATTACGGGCGGTGATGCAGCTTTAAGCGGTATAAATCCATCACACCTTACTGCCGTATGCTCGGTTTTTGAAGAAGCCGGTTGCGGTTTAAAATATTCAAACAATAAATTGATTTTATCTGCACCGAAAAGGTTATCACGGGTTTCTACCATAAGAACTACCGTTTATCCCGGATTTCCGACCGATGCCGGTCCATTGGTGCTTGCCATGCTATCTAAAGCTAATGGAACATCGGTTATGGTTGAAAATATTTTTGAAAACCGATACCGTTATGTAGACGAACTAAAACGTCTTGGTGCAAAAATCAGGGTAGAAGGTAAGGTAGCAGTAATAGAGGGAACATCCTCACTGTCGGCTGCCGGTTGTAAATGTACCGACCTTCGCGGAGGTGCGGCATTAGTTATAGCCGCTCTTGCGGCAAAGGGCACAACGGTTATAAGTGATATTAAGCATATAAAAAGAGGATATGAGTGTATCGATAAGCGATTGTCGCTTTTGGGCGCCGACATAAAGGAAATATAATATAAGGGAAGTGAAATTAATGCAATCTGAGGTTAATAAACGCCGTGTAGCCAGACAAAAGAAGACGAGAAAAAGACGATTAAAAATAGCCTTAATATTCTTTTTGATAATCGCATTAATTACACTGGCTATATTATGTTTTACTTATTTTTTTCCGGTTAAACGAATTAGCATCACAGGTAGTAAAATTTATACCAAATCACAAATTGTAAAAGCTTCGGGATTAACTACCGATGACCAATTGTTTACTTTATCACAAGATAAAATTGAATCTGATTTAAGGAAAAGTCTGCCATATATTGACAGTGTAAAAATAAAACGCGTGTTACCGGACGCAGTGGTTATAAATGTAACTGATGCAAAGGAACAAGCTTTTTATAAAAAAGGTAAAACATATAATACAATAAGTGATAAAGGTTATATTTTGAAACAACAAAACAAAAAACCTGAAAATTTATTTGAAATCGTTACAAGCGGTATAGATGGTAAGGTGGGCACACAAGCAAAATACAAAAATTCTGCCGAGCAAGAGCTGGTGCAAAATCTTATCACAGAATTAACAAAACAAAAAATAACAATAGATAAGATTGATGTTAGCAATATATTGGAAATTTCTGTAAATGTAGAGGATAGATTTACTGTTATAATTGGTTCAGACGAATATTTGTCGGAAAAAATTGCGCATCTTGCCAGTATGATTGATAGTATTGCTGACCGTTCGGGCAAGATAAATCTTAGTATGTGGACCCCTCAGAACAGTCAAGGAACCTTTATTGAAGACAAGAATTAAAAAAAGTTACAAATTTGTAAGAAAAACTATTGAAATTTATTTTCAGTTATGATAATATATGTTTGTATATTAATGCATATATCTATATTTGTATAAAGTTGGAGGAATTGTAAATGCCATTTGAAGTTGCAGATGAAATGGAAAACGTAGTTCAAATTAAGGTCGTAGGTGTTGGCGGCGGCGGCGGTAACGCAGTAAACCGTATGGTTGCAGCCGGTGTTCGCGGTGTTGAGTTTATTGCTATCAACACCGATAAAGCAGCACTTTTCTTATCAAAAGCCGATCAAAAAATTCAAATCGGTGAAAAATCAGCAAGCGGTATGGGTGCCGGTGGCAACCCTGACAATGGCCGTGTAGCAGCTGAAGAATCACGTGACGAAATAGCAGCAGCTATTCGCAGTGCTGATATGATATTTATTACCGCAGGTATGGGCGGTGGCACAGGTACAGGTGCGGCTCCCGTTGTTGCAGCAATTGCTAAAGAGCTTGGCATTCTTACCGTTGGTATCGTTACAAAGCCTTTCGCATTTGAGGGTAAAAAGCGTATGGCACAAGCTGAGGCAGGTATCGCTGCTTTAGGCGAGCAGGTTGACAGTCTTGTTGTTATTCCTAACGAAAGACTTAAATTTGTATCAGAGCAAAAAATTACATTTAAAAATGCATTTAACATTGCTGATGATGTTCTTCGTCAAGGTGTTCAAAGCATTTCTGAGCTTATCAATGTTACAGCACTTGTTAACCTTGACTTTGCTGACGTTAAGGCTATTATGGCTGATGCAGGCTATGCACATATGGGCGTTGGCGTTGCTACCGGTCGCGATAAGGCAGAGCAGGCAGCTCGTATGGCTATTACCAGCCCGCTTATCGAAACCTCTATGGATAACGCTCGTGGCGTAATCATCAGCATTACCGGTTCTGACGATATCGGTCTTGAAGAGGTTGAGCAGGCTTCTACCATTATTGCCGAGATGGCTCATCCCGATGCTACAATCATCTGGGGTGCACAGCTTGACGATAGTATCGAAGATACAATCCGTGTTACAGTTGTTGCTACAGGTCTTGGCGATGATAAAAAGGCTGACAAGGGTGACGATCTTGCTGCATTGCTTGGTGATACAGGTGATGACGGTGATGACAACTTTGGTTCAGTGCTTAAATTCTTTGATAACAACTAATTTAACTACATACACCGACAGTTAACCGCTGTCGGTGTTTTTTGCTTTAATATAAAAAGGTCAGGGCGATAAACATCGCCCTGACCTTTATGTCTTGCGGTATTTTAGCAACCGCAGTTGTTGCATGTTGAGCATGCATTGCAGCCGTTGTCGTTGCCGCCACAGCCACAGCAGCAGAATAAAAGGATAAGAATGATTATCCAAGTACAGTTGCCACCAAAACCATTATTACACATAAACAAGACCTCCTTTTTGTCTTTCATTTCATACTATGTTGATACCGGTAAATGTGTTACAAAATGTTTTTAAAATACTTATTGACTTTTACTGACCTTTAGCTTATAATAAAGTCAGTAAAGGTCAAAAAGGTGGGTCGTTATGAAAATTAGTGATTTAATAACAAATGAAATTTTACGAATGCTAAACGAGTCGGAGGAAAACACTGCCGAAATTCAGCGAAATGATTTTGCCGGCACTATCGGTTGTGCTCCCAGCCAAATAAACTATGTGTTATCATCTCGTTTTACACCCGAGCACGGTTACATTATTGAAAGCCGTCGCGGTGGGGGCGGTTATATAAAAATCAGCCGAGTTGTTATGCGTAAATCAACCGCACTTATGCATATAATTAATTCGATAGGCGATAGCATTGATGCTATGAGTACGCGTATTGTTATTGAAAATTGCTTGCAGTCTGAGTTGATTACTAAAGAAATTGCAAAGATTATGTATGCTGCACTGTCTAACAATGTTGTGCGCAGTGTGCCTGTGATTTTACAGGATAGTCTTCGTGCAGCCATCTTAAAAGAAATGTTGCTTGTTCAAATTTGAAAGGGATGATTTTATGCTGTGTGATAAATGTGGCAAAAATGAGGCCACAGTTCGTATATATTATGAAGTAAATGGCATTACGATTCATCGCAATTTTTGTGATGCTTGCGCCGGTAATCGCTGTGATGGTTGCGGAAGCACCTATGACGATATTGTAAAAAGCGGTAAATGCGGTTGCTCGCATTGCTACGAAAAATTTTATGAGCAACTTTTGCCGCAAATTAAAAAATTACAGGGGAGTATAGAGCATAGGGGTAAAATACCGACTGTTGGTTTAAAGGTGCACCAAAACGATAATAGTATTTCAAATCTTCGTGATGAGTTAAAATTGCTTATAGAGCAAGAAAATTATGAGCAGGCGGCAATTGTTCGTGACAAGATAAAATTATTGGAGGCTGAAACCCTATGAGTTGGTATAGTAAAACTGCCCCCAGGGGCGATATTGTTGTCAGCACTCGTATACGGCTTGCACGCAACATTAAGGGAATGCCTTTTCCGTCAAAAATGACCGCCGAGCAATTTTGTAGAGTCAATGAGCTTGTAAGAGATGTTATTTTTAAAAGCAATTCTCCAATTGTTAAACAGTTAAAATATATAAAAATGGACAATGTGCCCGAGGTAGAACGCTTTGCCATGGTAGAACGCCATATAATCAGCCGTGAGTTTGCATTGAATTATCAAAATAGGGCAATAATTATATCTGATGATGAAGAAATCTGTATTATGCTTGGTGAAGAGGACCACATACGCATTCAGGTGGTTTTTGCAGGGCTTCAACCCCAATTGGCATATAATATTGCAGATGATATAGATAATATTTTGTGTCAAAATTTAGATATAGCGTTTGATGAGCGCTTAGGCTTTTTAACCGAATGCCCCACAAATTTAGGTACGGGGCTTCGTGCCTCGGTTATGCTTCATCTGCCAATTATGGAGCAAAAAGATGAAATCGGTATACTGGCAAAATCTATAAGAAAACAGGGTTTTACCATTCGCGGTATGTATGGTGAGGGCAGCAAGGCACTTGGTTCGCTTTACCAGGTTTCAAATCAGGTCACATTGGGTGTAAATGAACAAAATGCAATTAATAGCCTCGAACGAATGACCTACCAAATTATAGGTCAAGAGGAAGAAACCCGTAAAATGCTAAACCCGATTAAGCTACAGGATAGATGTATGCGTTCTTACGGTATACTTAAAAATTCTTATATACTTTCAAGTCAAGAAATGATGGCAAGACTAAGCGATGTGAAGCTTGGTATTTCCGAAAAGATTGTGCATTGTAATGAAACACCGATTAAACTAATGATTGAGGGTAGCCCGTATATGATAACACGGATTTTGGGTTATGATTCACCGGGTGACCGCGATATAATACGTGCTAAAAAGATAAGAGAAACTATTTAGACTAACTATTAAAAGTCAAGTCTAAAATTCAGTTAAAAGGTGTGAATTGG
>JAUNAM010000100.1 GCA_030527615.1 Clostridia bacterium | reverse complement strand
TTTTTTATATTGTTTTTTTGTATATATTTTGTCTCTCTTTTTCTTTCCAAACATCTTATTTTTTTAACAGAAATATTTACATATAATTTTTTTCTATTTTTACGCATTTGTATTTCTTGTTTTCTTGCCGCTTTTTTGATACTTATATTTTCTCTTAAGATATCCAATCGTACTGTTCAAGAACTTTCTTTTAAACTTACCGGAATTTATATCGCTATAACTCAACTTGTTTTTGGTCTAATTTTAATAATTACTAATAATGATTTTTCACATAAATTTATAGTAAATGTTTTTATTGGTTTTACCGGTGCAATTATGTTTCAATCTGCTGAAGAATTGTTTAAAAAGTTTTCAAGCAACCATTGCTAACAAAAATGATATCATAATATCATTTTATGCCGCTAATTGTACAATATAAAAAAGTCTTGTTGAGGTTCTATTCTCAACAAGACTTTTGGGAAATATAATGTTACATTTCCACTGCAAAGAGATTATAACATAATTTAGAAAATTCGTCAATGTGAATTATGAATTTAAAAAGAGGTTGCCTATGTCAAAAGATTTAAAATTATTTCAAGAAAAACAAATTCGTACCGCTTGGAACGATGCCGAACAGGAATGGTATTTTTCTATTGTCGATGTTATCGCTGCACTAACCGACAGTCATTGCGAACGGCAGCGGCCGTGTGGCAATCCGTTCCCCTTATCTGCCGTCTAAAATCTGCTATCTGTAATCTGAAAGGAGCATTCGACTATGGCAAAGGCTTCCAAGCTGCCTTCAGGCAATTGGCGCGTTCAGGCAAGCGCCGTTGTCGACGGCAAAAAAATTATAAAATCGTTTACTGCAAATACAAAAAAAGATGCCGAACGTATGGCGGCAGAATGGCAAACCCATGTTAAAATGATTGGCAATGATGCAACATCCCTCACCGTCCAAGAAGCAATAACAGAATATATTAATATAAAAAGCAATGTTTTATCTTCATCAACAATCATCGGCTACAAAAGATATTTAAACAACGGCTTTGATGATATAAAGCATTTAAAGCTTTACCAGCTCTCATCGGTCGCTGTTCAAAAATCCATAAACCAATATTCAGCATATTTATCGCCAAAGACTTTAAAAAATTACTACGGCTTATTTTTTGCAGCTGTAAAAATGTTTTATCCCGAGCTTATTTTGTCGCACACCTTCCCTAAAAAAACAAACAAAAAGAAACGAAGTTTTAGTCGCGATTATATTGCCGGCCTTTTAAAGGCGGTCGAAGGCAAAAAAATCGAAATTCCTGTACTTATGGCAATAACTCTCTCCTGCCGCGCAAGTGAGGTAGCCGGACTTAAATGGACCGACATCGATTTTCAAAATCGCACAATCACAATCCAACGCTCAAAGGTTATCAGTGAAGACGGCTTTATATACCAAGAAAAAAATAAAAACGCCACCTCTAACCGAACGGTAGCACTCCCCGATTATGTATTTAACAAATTGACCAAAGCACAAACCTCATCCAACAGCAAATATATATCAACCATTCCGCCAAATCAATATTGGCACAATTTAAACCGAGCCACCAAAGCGGCAGGTCTTGACGACCTCAGCTTCCACGACCTGCGCCACATTAACGCCAGCATAATGCACTCGTTAAACATAAACAACAAGGTAGCACAAGAAATTGGCGGCTGGTCAACCGACCACATTTTAAAGTCGGTATATCAGCACACCTTTTCAGAGGACCGCATCGATGCAAACAATGCAATAAATAATTATTTCAATAATTTATTGCAAACACCCCCAAATCAACCAAGAAAACGCTACAAACTTAAAAAAATCAAAAAATAGGCAAAAGCGACAATTCGCCTTGCCTATTTTTTGTGTGAATTTTCGTGTGAACTTTTTGTTTAAAAATTCACACGCGCGTTAATTTTATTAAAATTTCGTTCATTTAAAATTAAAAGCAGTTTGTCAAAAAACAAACCGCTTTTGGCTGGGGTGGCAGGATTCGAACCTACGAATGCAGCAGTCAAAGTGCTGTGTCT
>JAUNAM010000005.1 GCA_030527615.1 Clostridia bacterium | reverse complement strand
AAAATGCCCTTCTAGGGCTTATTCAAGCCTCCGGCTTAGCCGGAGGTTTTGACTAGTGCTTTTAAAACTTTTGAAGCCACATTGGTTGCCTCGCCGTTGCCGGCACCGGCATTTTCGACCACCACAGCAAAGGCATATGGTTTTTGCTCATTGTTGCAAAAGCCAACAAACCATGAATGTGGGGAAGCATTCTTGCCGATTTCCGCCGTACCGGTTTTACCGCAAACCTCAAGTCCCGAAAATCTATAGTCGCCATAGCTTTTTTTAACAGTTTGACGCATCATATCGGTAAGTATTTGACTGTTTTCTTTACTTAACATACTTATTTTGCTTATCTTTCCGCTTTTAAGTATAACACCGTCTGAATTTTCTATCTTTTTAATTATATATGGTTTTACTGCTTTGCCATCATTGGCTATTGCACCCATAAAACGCATATATTGATAGGGATTTACAAGGTCGTTATGCTGACCGATACCCGACCAACCAAAATCAATTTCATTAGAATCATCAACAACATACTTGCTTTGTGCACACTCAATGCCGTCCATTGTTAACTTTTTATTAAACCCAACCTTTTGAGCAGTTGCAGTCATTTTTGATTTACCAAGCTTTAACGCTGTTTGCGAACAAAACGCATTACAAGAATAAATAAGCGCCTTATCAAGCGTTGTATTGTTGTGATATCCCATACAACGCAGCCATTCACCACCGATTTCAACACCGTTTTTACAACCGAATTGCATCGTTTCGGCATCATCTAAATTTTCGAGCGCACTAAGTGCCGTTACAAGTTTAAAAATAGAACCCGGTGTATACACACCCGATACAAATTTATTAACATAAACACCTTCGGTTTCATTTACGACATTTACATTTGGATCAAATGTTGGGGTGCTTACCATACAGACAATTTCGCCTGTTTTATAATTATATATCCCCACAGTGCCGGAATATTTGCCCATAGCTTTAAGTGCGGAAACGCATATATCTGCATCTAAAGTAAGCTGAATATTGTTACCCTGACCGCTAAAATTATACGTGCCGTTTATCGGGTCGTATCCGCATAACTCATCTAAGAAAGCAGTATGCACTCCTGTTGAAACATATCCCTTTAAATCGCCAACCGCGTGTATTGTGGATTTTCTTATATTTTCGTCTGCATTAAAAACTCGAGTTTCATTTTCGGTTTTTGCAAGCACTACACCATTTGTATCGGTTATTTCACCGGCTTTTGTTATTACACCATTTGTATAAATATGTTTATTGGTTGGGTATGTTGCCCATTTTGCACCCTTAAAACCTAATCTAACATAAAAAAACGCAATACCTGTTATAAACACAAAGGTAATAACCAAAATTATCGACGAACGTCTTAATGCTTGCTTCATGGTACCTTCCCCCATCCGTCAACCTCAACACATGATATCTCTGCAGCTTTATAAAAAGCCATCATAAGCCACGCCGAAATAACGCTTGTACCGCCACAACTGATAAATATAAGCGTTACACCTGTAAGTGGCAAAATATCAAGAGAACCGAATATATTAAGTGATGATTGAAAAATAATCATAGATGCCGCCGCACACACGCCACAGGTATAAAATAATGAAGCTGTCGATTTTGCAAGTCGGTATGCATAAAGTCCTAACATAACAAAACAAAATGCTATTGCAATGCCCATTACAGAGCCCCATTCTTCACATACAATACCAAAAACAAGGTCAGTTTCAGAAGCGGCAATATTAGATAAATACCCATTGCCGCCACCAACACCTAATAGTCCTCCGCTGGCGGTAGCTATCATGGTACGTGTTTGTTGATAACCACTGCTGCTTGCATGCTCCCACGCGTGCATCCACACCTCAAAACGCCTTACAATATACGGGTAAATTGCAAGTGCAGTAACGCCTAATGCAGAAAACCCTGCACATATTCCACCTGTTAAAAGCGGATTTGCAAGTCGTATATTAAGCAAGACAATCATTCCGACAAAAAAGATCGCAACTGCGCCAAAGTCAAGCATTAGTGCCAATGCACCCATACACAAAACCGAGTATATTATAAATTCCCAATTTCTTTTTTTGTTTAAAACAACAGTATAAAGCGTAATGCACCCAACAAATATAAAGGCAACCTTGCACAATTCACTTGGCTGAAAGATAAATTTACCTATGCTTAACCAGTTTTTAGAATTATTAATCTCTGTACCGAAAAGAGCGGTTATATAAAGCAATAAAACCGAGCCCGCCATAAACGCTAATCTAACAGGATATTTAATAGGAAAGGACTTTAAAAACAGAGTAAACACCAAATAACCGATAAATCCTATTACATAGCATATTACCTGTTTTAACAATCTTTCGGGTGCTACGCAAGAACAAACAGCTAACCCTACCGTGGATAAATAAAGCACACATAATTCCATAAACATTGTGGAATTTTTAATGTTTTTTGCAACAGCAAAATATATCCATTCGCATAAAATTAAGCCGACAAAAGAAATGGGCATAATGGGATTTATTTCACCTGTATACCTAAAGCTTAAGGTTATGCACATAATAGCCTGAAGTAATGTCAAAAAGAAAAGCGGTGCTGATGGCCCTAACTTTCGTCGTGAAGATATATCCTGAGGTTGCTTGTGTTCTTTAAACTTAAAGGTGGTTGAACCTATAGTAATATTGTCGCCATAATATATTGCCACAGGAACTTTTATCGGATTTTGATTTAACAAAACCCTGCCGGCACAAGGTGACAAAATCCATTCACCGTTATGCACACAAAGCACGGCATGTCTGCCGCGAACACCCGAATCTTTAATTTTAATATCCGCTTTATTGCCCCTGCCGATTATAATTTCGGGGCTTAAAACATTTTGCGTTTTGCCGTTTTTAAACAAAAACTCTGCATAAACATTGCTAATTGATTTATCAGACAAATAATATCTTATATATGTTATTATAAAAAATAAAGAAAACAAGGCACAAACAGGGCGCGATACTGCTAAAAAATATGTATAAAATTCTCCTGACAGCATTGTTTTCACTTCCTTTGTTTTGTTATTTAATAATTATAACACATTTAATTAAAAATGTATACCTAAATTGTAAATATTTTTTATCATTATAGTCGTATTATATCAAAAGAGCAATGACTTTTATATATCATTGCTCCTTTAATAATCTGTATTAATCTACTTCAACAACACCGTCATCTAAAACTGTAATTTTCATACCGTCTTTTACATAATTAATAAATTCATCACCCAAAGAGTCGATAACCGGCATACTTACACCGTCAACCCACACATCTGCAAGTATTGCACCTGCCGCTGCAAGCGAATCAATGTGATTTGAAAACAACATACAGGCGGGATTTTTTTGCATGGCACAAGCACAATAAAGCACTAAACCACCTGTGGTTGAGCCAATGGTTTGGGGTAGGCAAAGTGCCTTGCCAATAAGCGGCTTGCCGTGAAGCTCGGTATTGTTTTGGTCGCCGCATTTAACCTGCTTGTCGCCAAACTGTAATGCCATTTGAAAAGAGGCTAATGTGTTAAAACCTTGTGTAGTAACAACCGCCTCGGCAGTTGTCGTACCGGGGGTTACTACCCTACCTTGAAATCTCTTCATTAGTTTTTACCTCCCATTGTAATTGCTGTTAAAATTTCATCATCTGTGTAGTATCTTGCACTTGTATATGTGCGAAGTTTATTTGAAGAAGTAATAACCGGCATTGTTTTGCAAAGCGGATTATTCATATACATAAGCGGACAGATGTATGAGGTGATAACGCCGGTAGCTTTAAGTCGTGCGGCATACTCTGTTTTATTAAACGCTTCTAACACCTTTGGTGCAGCGGTAAACACTGTGGGTATAAGTACCTTTTTATTTCCGTTTTCTTTAAGTGCGGACTCTATTTTATCTGTCCAAGATTTAAGCTGTTCTAAACTCATATGAGGGCAACCCATAAAGCAAAGCTTGGGTTTTGCATCGGGATTTTTCCACATTACGGGATAGTTTGCCTTTACCCTTTCAAGCTCGGCGTCGTCAATTATATATTCCTTTGCACCGTCACAAACAAGTGCCTTGCCGATTTCTACCGCTTCGGGGGTAAGATTTTCAATATGATAAAGACCTACCGCACCGTTTGATGCCGTAGCAGCACCAAAATCTTTAAGGTATGTGCAAGCCTCGTCATTAAGCTCGGTACCGAGCCATTTGTCAAGCCCCACAACAAACGGAACATCCTCCATAACCTTCATACCGATAGCCGAGCCCAAAAGCTGAGCCTCGGGCTTTTTAGTGGTTTGCACCCGAACCACCCAAGTTGCCTTTCTGCCCTCATCGGTAAGCAATCCAAAATAAGGAACATAACCCACTATAGAACCCATAATATCAATGATGCCCGAGTTACGGTTGCAACGAGCCCCCAAAACAGAGTTAGCATAAACCACGGCACTTGATTCTGCCCAAGAAAGCACTTCACCCTTTTGGGGTTTGTTAGCCACCTCATCCATATAGCAAGTACAGGTAAAGGCGTCTTCATTCATAAGTCCCAGTTCTTTTAATTGCTTTTCATAAAAATCTTGTTTGGTATACATAAACTTATTAAACACAAGATTTTGCAAAAAGTTTGCCGGTACATTTTTATCAAGCGGTCTGGGATCTACCGAAAACTGTTGATCTGACATAACGCCCGCATCAAGCAGCTGTTGCATTAAATCGTATACGGGTGACATAACCTTTAAACCAAACGAGGTTACAAGGTGATTGTACTTTGAGGTGATAGGCACCAGCTTTTCGGCTTCAAAAGCATCTCCGTACATTACTAAGGTTTTCATAACTTTAGCAAGAGTTTCGCCCTTTTCACCGTCAAGTATTGCCTGTTGTTCTTTTGTAAGTAGCATAATTTTTCTCCTTTATATCTTCATACAGGTGTTCCAAGCGCCCCAAATAACCGAGCGCAGGTTGCCTACCTTGTCAGCATCACCGATAACATGAATATGACGACCTTTTGCGGCAAGCGGTGCCGAATTGTAACCAACCGACATAATAACCGAATCAACCTTAATATCAAAGGTTTTTCCATCCTTATCCTTTACGGTGATACTGTTATCTTTAATTTCGCAAAGTGAGGTTTCAAGATGTACCGGTACATGGTTTGTTTTAAAGAAATCGCGAAGATAGCTTGTGTTTGCAAGACAGACGCCTTTTGTGGTAACAAGGTCATCCTGCATTTCGATAATTACGGGCTTTTTACCGTTTAAATAAAGCTCATATGCAATTTCACAGCCTGTAAGACCACCGCCGATAACGGCAACATTTTCACCGACCGGATTTTCACCAAGCAAAAATTCAACCGCCTCAACAGCCTTTTCCGCACCTTTAACAGGTGCTTTTTTAGCAGTAGCGCCCGTAGCAATAATTATTTCGTCGGCGTCAAGTGATTTAACATCGGTGATTTCGGTGTTCATATTTACGGTTATGGGATATCTTTTCAGCTCGCGAATATACCAAGCAATCAACTCACGGTCTTTTTCTTTAAAAGACGGAGCCGCAGCAGCAATAAACACACCGCCTAACTTATCGGTCTTTTCATAAAGGGTAACCGAATGACCGCGACGAGCCAAAAGGATGGCTGCCTCCATGCCGCCTATACCGCCGCCGATTACAGCAACCTTCTTTTGTTTTTTTGCCGGCTCTATGTAATACTTTTTAGACTGCATTGTTTGGGGGTTAAGTGCGCAACGTGAAAGTCCCATTGTATCGCTTAAATCTTGAGTGTTTGCATGTCCTTTTGAAGAAGAAAAATTAAAGCAACCGCTGTGACAGCAGATACAAGGCTTGATATCTTCGATTCGGTCATCGATAAGCTTGGTTACCCACTCGGGGTCAACAAGGAATTGTCGGGCTACACCCACAGCATCAATCTGACCGTTTTTAACCGCCTCGGCACCTGCTTCAGGCGACATTCTGCCCGCGCAAACCACGGGTATATCCACAAACTTTTTAATATGGGCTACATCGTCAAGGTTACAGTTTTCGGGCATATACATAGGCGGATGACACCAATACCAAGAATCGTATGTGCCGTTATCCGCATTAAGCATATCATAGCCGGCATCCTGCAAATATTTTGCAGCACGCTCTGATTCTTGTATATTTCTGCCAACTTCATCATAAGTCTCGCCCGGCATTGCACCCTCGCAAAATCCCTTCATTTTTGATACAGCAGAATAACGAAGCGATACAGGGTAATCATCACCACATATCTCTTTTATAGCGTGCACAACCTCGGTAGCAAAGCGATAGCGGTTTTCAAAACTGCCGCCGTAATCATCTGTACGTTTATTAAAAAATTCAATGGCAAATTGGTCTAACAAATAGCCCTCATGCACGGCATGAACCTCTACACCGTCAACACCCGCATCACGACAAAGCTTTGCGGTTTTTGCAAAGGCTTCTATAATTTCGTGAATTTGCTCTACTGTCATTTCGGGGCAGGTAATATCGTGCGCCCAACGAGAGGGTTGTGCGCTTGGACTTGCCAACTCGTGTGAAGTATCAATAACCGGCTTTATTAATGCACGGGTAAATTTATTTTTATGAATCGGCGCAATCAACTCGGTAATAGCCCAAGAACGACCCATACCTGCTGTAAGCTGAATAAACAGCTTGGCACCCGTTTTATGTATTTCGTCCATAAACTCTTTAAGCTCGTCAAACATCTTTGGATTTTGCCAAAGCCATTTGCCCCAAAAGGTATCACGTAAGGGTGCAATACCGGGGATTATTAGACCTACATTGTTGTTAGCACGTTCTAAAAACAGCTTTGCTGCCTCCTTATCAAAATGACAACCGCCAAGCTCAAACCAGCCAAAAAGTGATGTGCCGCCCATAGGGCACATAACTATTCGGTTTTTGATTTCGACATTACCTATTTTCCATGGGGTAAAAAGCGCTTCGTATTTTTCGTTTGTTTGGTTCATATTTGACCCTCCCATAATTATTTCATATCAAATTTTGCTATATAAATATACTAGTCTTTTGCAAAAAATGCAACTGCTATTGCACCGGGGCCCACGTGTGTGCCTATGGTAGAGCCGATATGCGACACCACTATACTATCACTGTGCCCTGCCCAAAGTTCGCTGCTGTCTTCGATATATTTTTGGAGCAAAGCATCGGTAAGACCGGTATACCCGAGACGCAACGGTTTTGAAAAATCGATACCTGATGTGCTTTCAATCTCTTTAATCAAAAAATTATTGCCGTTTTTTGAGCCGCGTGCCTTGCCTATCATAGACACTTCACCGTCTTTGCAGGTAACAACCGGTTTTATGGATAATGCACCGCCAACCAAAGCAACAGTGGCACTTATTCTGCCACCTTTTTTAAGATATTCTAATGTATCAAGCAAAGCAACAATGTGAATTTTTTCGCGTTCATTTTCTAAAACTTTTGCAATTTTCTCAACCGATACACCCTGTTCAATCAGCTCTAACGCACGCAAAACAAGAATTTGCTCTGCAGTGGCAACATTTTTGCTGTCAATCACAAAAACATCATTAGGGTAATCGGCAGCTGCTAATACAGCACTTTGATAAGTTCCGGAAAGCTTACTTGCGATTGTAATAACAACCACCTTTTCACCGTTATCTACTGCCGTTTTAAAAGCATCATCGAAAGTAGCCGGAGAAACCAGACTTGTTGTGGGCAATTGGTCACTTTCAATAAGTTTTTCATAAAACTGCTTGGTCGTAATATCAATGCCGTCTTTGTACTCATCATCGCCAAAACGAATACTCATAGGCAAAATGGTGATTTTGGGGTTGTAATTTTGTGGTAAATCGCAACCGGAATCGGTGATAATTCTGATTTTTTCCATTATTCGGGTATTCCTTTCATACTTAAAAGTTTTAGGTTATTGACGATTGAATCTAAAGAATTATAAAAAATTTGCCTCGACTCAACCGTTAAATCTTTACCGGCAATTTCGACCGCCTTAGTAGCTCTTTGTTTTACACACTCTGCAATTTCAAGACCCTGTTGTGTAAGTGTAAAATATCCGTTATACAGATTTTGATGTGTACCTTTTTTTACAACAAGACCCTTTTCTTCCATAAGAGCAAGCATTCGCGATACATCAGCTTTATCTCTGCCCGACAATTCACACAATTGTGTAGCAGTAAGCCCTGTTTCAGTGTTATTGCTGAGCACGGTAAAATATATCGCGTGGGGTGATTTTAGCCCGTGCTTTTTCATCTCATCCCCTGCTATTTTACGTAAAAATTTATTAATTTCATTATTGGCATAGGTAAAATGCTCATATCGGTCTATCATAGTATTCCTCATCTTATAAAAATAGACTTGTTGAATTTTCAACAAGTCAAATTTTAACACAGCCTTGTTGATTTGTCAACAAGGCTGTTATCAATAAGCAGCAAATACTAAAAATCAAACTGTAGTTTTAAAACGTCTTCCAACACTTCGTTTTCATAAACTCTAATATCTCACCGTTATCTTTGTCTTCATAATACGCAACAAGTAGTCGCTTAAATTCAGGCACCTGCGATTCGGGAATAACAATCATTCCGCCGCCTTTTGAGATTAAATAGTGATTTGCGAATACAACGGCAGCACGTTTATTGCCGTCATTGAATATCTGTGTCTTCATACAGTAAAGGCAAAGTTTGATTGCAACATCGACAGCTTCATTATCAGAATTTACAATATCCTTTATAGCTTCTTTTACAATGCTTTCAATAGGTAATTGCGGTATATATGAAGTGCCGCCAATGGTTACCGGCACACCACGAATGCGACCGCCGTCATTGTAAAAGCCTTCATTTACAAGCTTGGCAATATGGCACAAAATATCATAATCGCTTGGATATGCTGCAACATCATGGTCAAGTATAAACTCCCAAGCATGTTTAAGGTTAAGTATTTTTTGAACATCGGTTGCTGTCATTCCGGTTACGATACCGTTATCAATGATATCCTCGGTTTGCGGGAACGAGGTAGCAACGCCTTCCAACACTGCTTGGTCATAAATATTAGCTTTCATATTTGCTCTTACAAAATCAAGATTAAGAAGCACACGAGAAGAAAGCTCTGCCTCGGTGTATCCAAGCGTTGCCAGTTCTTTTTCTATTTTACGAAGTTGCTTACGAATATCCTTTGCCTCTCTGTTGTTACGAAGCAAAAGGTTATAAAGCTCGTCAGAATAAGCATCAATATATGTTGAAGTTAAGCGGCTACCAACACGCTTGCGAATATATAAATACTTTCCACCCTCACGGTCTTTGATTTCAGGTGTGCCGTCATAGGGTAAAAGCTTAAGTCTTGCCTGCAAATCTGCTTTACTATGAAGCAGTTCTTGTATTTTAGAATAGTTATTTTCCATATCGTGTCTCCTTTGGGGAACTTTATGTTTTTAATTATAGCGTATTATTCCCCAAAACGCAATAGTTAATATAAAAAGTGGCAGGAATTTTACTCCCTGCCGCCGGTTGCTTTACCCTGCTTCTTTTAATCGTTCCACACTTCTCGCTGTTTCCAGCATATTTTCTGCAAATATACCGTATCCCCTCGTTGGGTCGTCGACGAGAACGTGGGTGACGGCGCCGATGAGCTTGCCGTTTTGGATAATGGGAGAGCCACTCATACCCTGCACTATGCCGCCTGTTGCATTTATAAGCTCGGGGTCGGTTACTGTTACAACCATATTTTGTGTTGGCGAATTCTTTTTGTTTGTTTTTTTAACCTCGCACGAATAAAGCCGTGGTGCACCGCCGTCTACCGTGCAAAGAATCTGTGCCTTGCCGTCGTGCACATCTTGTTTTAGGGCAATTTCGGTAAGATTTTCAGTATCTATTGTCTGTCTCATAAAACCGTACACCCCCTGCTGACTGTTAAGGGATATTTCGGCAATGGTGTTATAGCTAAGCTTGCCCTTTAATGCACCGGGGTTGCCGGTAGAGCCCTTTTGCACCTCTACAATTTCTGCTTCTACAAGCTCGCCCTGCTGAATGTTCAGCAATGTATCGGTATCGGCATCACACACACCATGACCCAACCCACAAACAATATTATTTGCGGGGCTGTAAAAGGTTAATGTGCCAATACCTGCCGAGCTGTCACGTACCCAAATGCCAATTCGGTAAACCCCCGTTTGAGAGTCAATAATGGGGGTTACGTCACACTCAAACTGTTTGCCGCCCCTGACTACCACAAAATGCATATCAGCACCCTCTGACTCGGTTACAAGCTGCAACAAATCCTCATTGCAGGTTACTGTTTTGCCGTTTACGGTTTTTATATAATCGCCAACCTTTATACCGGCATCGGTAGCGGGATTATGCTTGCCGTTTGAAGTGGTTATGTCGGTGTTTTCTATAACCAATACACCGTCGGTGTAAATCTTCATACCAAAAGGATTGCCCAGCACCGACACATACATATTATCTACCACTTGAATATCGGCAGTAGAAAAAGGAATAACACCAAAAATTTTTAAATCGACCTTAAAGCTGTCACCTATATGCCGACTTATACTGCTGCCCGACATTTTGACACCGTTATATGTGGCAGTAATGGGCACAACGCTGTCAATTTTTAACTCTTGCCCGCGTGTAACCTTATAATTTTTTGACACCGTACCGCTTAACGCATATATACAGGTAAATACACAACTGCAGCCAATAAGACACAACACAAAAAATGATTTTATTACCCTTTTCATATTTTCACATCCTAAATATAAATTACTGTATATTTAATTTGCCACAGCAATTTATAAATAGTATAGGAAAAATTTGATTTTAAAAACAAAATATTTAAATTTTGTGTTGACAAAGTAAAAAAATATATGTATAATAACATTTGCTGTCAGTATTTTGACTGCTCTATGTGGACCAATAGCTCAGTTGGTTAGAGCAACCGGCTCATAACCGGTTGGTCCGGGGTTCGAGTCCCTGTTGGTCCACCATTTTTTCATTTATAATTTAGTTTCGTGCCTTTTAAGTTATAGATAAATACTTTAGCTTACACATCAGGCTTCGCTTTCAGCTTGCCTTCTGTGACAGGGACTTTCGTGTGAAAAAACGTCCACCGGAAGTTTTTTCAAGACGAAACTGTTGGTCCACCATTTTATAGGGGTATTGTGTCAATGGTAGCACACCGGTCTCCAAAACCGTTTGTGAGGGTTCGAGTCCTTCTACCCCTGCCAGAAAAACTCGTCGACTTTTGTCGACGAGTTTTTCTGTTTTATTCGTCTTGCAGCAAGTTGTGTTGCTTTGCAGTGATATTTGCTTCGCAAGTGGTATTCGGATACGCCGAGTTTAAAAGGCGAATAAAATATCGCTGAAACTGTAGGTTTCAATATCACTATTGCTGATAAGCAATAATATCACGCTGACGAAAGTCATCATATCACTTAATAATAGGTGCATCCGCAAAATGGCTTGTAAAGAATTAATCAAAAAAAGTCGATAAACCTATTATGTATTTAATTTTATTCTATCAAGCACATTATTATCTATGATACCATCCGAGAAGCTTTCTGACTACCGTGAGCATATTGACAGCCTTTGCGGTGATTTGTTGTGGGAATACGGTGTAGTTGTTTCTGCAATTGAAAAAGATACCGAAACCTATAACAGATATTCAAACACTCTACCGTTTTATAAAAATATCGCAAGAGCAAGAGAGGGTATAAAGATTGTTTAATTATAATACTTACTTTGTAATTTATCTTGATTTTCGGCTCAAAAAATAATATAATAACAATAGAGAGATTTAGGAGGTGGAAATATGTGTACGCAAAGTCAGTTGAATGAGATACTTCAAAAGGTTGCTTTAAAGTCAAAAGAAATTTTCGGCAGTTCTCTTAATTCTGTTATATTATTCGGTTCTTATGCCCGTGGTGACTACGAAGAAGAATCCGATATTGATATATTGATATTAGCTGATATACCCTCTGAAAAGCTTTCTAACTACCGTGAGCATATTGACAGCCTTTGCGGTGATTTGTTATGGGAATACGGCGTTGTTGTTTCTGCCATAGAAAAGGATACCGAAACCTATAACAGATATTCAAATATTCTGCCGTTTTATAAGAATATTGTAAGAGAGGGTGTAAAGATTGCTTAACGAGGATTTAATTAACCTTTCAAAAGCACGAATTGCACACGCTGAGGATTGCTTGCGTGAAGCACATCTGTTGCTTGACGGAAAAGAGTATAAAGGAACTGCTAACAGAGCGTATTATGCTGCGTTTCATTCTTTGAGAGCGGTTTTGATTTTAGATGATTTTGATTCTAAAAAACATTCGGGTATTATAGCAAAGTTTAGAGAAAATTATTTAAAAACAGAAATTTTCTCTAAAGAAATATCGAACTATATTTCGTCACTTTTCAGAATTAGAACGGCAAGTGATTATGATGATTTCTTTATCGTTTCAAAAGAGGAATCTATATCACAATTAGAAAAGTCAGAAATAATAGTAAGCCAAATAAAAAACTATTTAAGCACTAAATATTAAGCAAAATTCAAATTTGCAAAAATTAAAAAACCTTGATAAATAAAGGGTTAGAGCGTATTATGGATATGACCGGTTTCGCTCTAAACCATGCCAAAAATAATAGGTATATCCGCAAGGATGTACCTATTATTTTTTTGTTTAGTAAAGAATAAAACGCCAAGAAAATACATTACAAAAAGCACATTCCAAAATGTGCTTTTTACTTTAATTAACATCACACCACGGTAGGCTTACTATCGTTTTAGGGTGGTTTACTTCATTTATAAATCTGTCAAAAATATCGGCTGTTTTAATTTTTAAGCTGGTGGTGTTAATGCAGGGGTGGCAGCCTATGTATTGCTCGGTTAATATATCCTCGTCAACTATCAGTCTGACGCGGTTTTGCTTATCGTTCATTAGTCCTAACACGCTAACCGAGCCGGGTGTAATATCTAAAAACTGCAGCATAAATTCGGGCTCTGCAAAAGAAAGCCTTGCCGAATTTATCTGTGCCGATAAATCTTTGGTTTTAAAGGGCTTACCCGCCGGCATTATCAGCATATAAAAATCGGTCTTTTGGCGGTTACATAAAAACAGATTTTTGCATATTTTGCACCCAAGTGCCGTATCTATTGCCTCGCACGCCTGCATTGTATCAGCAGGTGTGTCAATATGGTCTACGTGATAATACTCGGCACCCAATCGGTCAAGCAAATCGTAACATTTGATTTCTTTAGGCAGTCTGCCGTCAAGATTTAGCGGTCTGCCTTTTATTAGTTTTAAATCCATAATACCATCCTTAAAAAGATATACCTTTACCAAGATACATTGAATATATAATCTTTTCTTTTACCGGTTTGTTAAATATTTTCTCCACCGCGGTCGCGTAAATATTTAACTGCTCGGCATAATAATCCTTTAACTTTTGCGGGTCATCTTGGTGATCCGTTTTAAAATCAAGCACAACAATACCGTCAGGCTCTTCAAAACAAAGGTCAACCGCACCTTGAACAATTATGTTAGCACCGTCTATGCCCTGCATTTTTTTATCAAAACGGCCTGCAGGTATTTCGGTCAAAAAGCGCTTTTCACGGTAAACATTGCTTGACGCCAAAATGCGCTTATAAACATCGCTTTCAAAAAAGTGCTCTATAGCCTTAATGTCGGCTGATACCGCCTCTTGTTTGGTAATAAACTTCCACTCAACAAGTCGGTCAAGCTCTGCCGGTACATTAACTTCCTTTTCAAAATTGATAAACTGCATAATATGGTGTACTGCAGTACCTCTTGCTGCACCCAAAAGTTTATCACCCGCCATAAATGCCGGCTTTTCACTAAAGGCAAAGCGGTCATCCTCTGCCCCGTGAACAAGCCTTGAAACACTTGCCTTCGCCTGTAAAAAGCGTAGTTCTTCAAACGGATAAACATATTCAGCATTTGATTTGATTTTTTGAGCAATTTGGAGGTCACATTCAGGTGCATCAATGTCGGATTGTGCTTTATTTTCATCATCTTGCTTGTCAAAGCTATTAAAAATTTTAATAGATAAATCGCTATCGTCTTTAGTGGGTGTTACCTTAATATCGGCATAATCACACAGCTTTTTGCCACAGGAGTGCAGTAAAGCGCAGGATAGTATCCAATCCCCCATAGTAAGCGAGCCTTCAAGCAGTGGTCGGCTAATATAGGGTTTGCTGTCACTTAGCTTTAAGGATAATTTTGTCAGCTTTTCTTCAAGATTTTTAACACTGCACACAAGGCAAAGTCGATCAACCGCACGTGTCATGGCAACATACAAAAGCCTCAACTTTTCGGCTACTGTTTTGCTTTTTGCAGTATTGGACATTAAAATATGACCCAGTGTATTAACGTCATAGCCTAACTTTTCATCATAATATTTAAAGGCTATTCCGCCCTTTTGGGTAAACAAAATAGGGTTTATAGAATCGTCGCGATTAAACTGTGAAGACAAATCGGCAATAATACATACCGGAAATTGCAGTCCCTTTGACGCATGCATTGTCATAATTTTTACAGCATCTTCGCTGCCCGATGCTGCCGATTTAAAGCTTTTTTCGGGCAAGGATTTCATATAACGTAAAAATCCGTATATGCCGCCTTGTGATAGATCATTATAGCTTTTTGCAAACTTGATAAGTGTAAACAAATTAGCCCTGCGCGCCTTGCCGCCTGCAAGCGCCGACATTTGATTTAAAATATCGGTTGAGTGTATCAGCTTTGAAATAAGCCTATCCACCGAAAGTACCGCCGCATCCTGTCGCAAAGCGGTTAAGGTATTTATAAAATCGCTTGTCTTTTTATCACCCGATTTGCTAAACGCCAACACCGCCGAATACAGTGGACCGTTTTTGCAATTTATTCTTATGGTTGCCATATCCTCAGCAGTAAAGCCGAATAACGGCGACATCATAACCGACAGCAAATCTACATCACACTTGGGGTTGTCTATTGTCTGCAACAACGACATAACGGTAGCAATCTCAATACTTTCAAGATAAGATTCCCCTCCCATTGATACGGGTATGCCCTGCTCTGTTAATGTTTGGGCGATTATGGCAGCGTTATCACGTGCCTTATCAAGCAGAATTGCAAAATCGCCGTATCGTGCGGGGCGTAGTGCGTCGCCGTCGGTGATAACGGCACCTTCGCCCATTACCGACTTTATATATTCGGCAATTTTTTGCGCCTCTAATGTATCGGTGTTATCATCCATTTCAAATTTGTCAAGCAGCAATAGCTCACTTGTGGCGGCAACGCTTTCGGGAAATTTGCCTTCCGCATTAAGCCGTTCCTCTTGATTGTAGATAATAGAGCCTGCCTGCCCTGCCATAAGATTTGAAAAGAAAAAATTCACCGTGTTGCAAACGCCCTTGCGACTGCGAAAATTGTCAGATAAAATTATCTTTTTAGCATCATCTTGACAAGCTTCGTTTAGCGGTATATAGCTATTCTTTTTGCTTAAAAAATTATCGGGGTTAGAGCCTCTAAAGCCATAAATGCTCTGCTTTACATCACCTACAACAAACAGGTTTTTCTCACGATTTGAAAGCACATAAAACAGCATATTTTGAAGGTCGTTAACATCTTGAAATTCGTCAACCAAAACCTCGTCATATCGCTCGCACAAGGCATTTGCCGTGTCACGAATGACTACCGCGTCGCCGCTTAAATCACAAAGCAAATTGAGGGCTAATTGCTCAATCTGCGAAAAGGTATAGGAATTTTCTGCCGAAAAGGCTTCAAAAACCATATCGGTATACCGCTGTGTCATATCACAAAGCAGCTTTACGGCATTATAATCTTGTGCGATAAATTTCGACACTTCATCGCTATGTGCAAAAAATACGGTTTCAAGCTCTTTTATGCATTTTTTTATTTTGTCTTGACTGTCTTTAAAGCCTAAGGTAAAGGGGTCGGTCTTATCGCCGGCAGGCGCTCGGTCAAATTTAAAACCCGATATTGCATCGGCAAATTGGTCCCAATCCAATGTGTTTGTCGCAGCGCAAAGCACATCAATATCGCCACAAAGCTTTTGCGCGTAAGATATATGCTGCTCGGTGTTTTTTGCGGTATACGGTGCGCACTCGGTCATTTTTTTAATGTAAAGCGATATATCCTCGAAGCGCTTTTGAGCAGCAGTAAATGCCATATCATACCACGCATTACCTGCGGCAAACTTGCACTCATAAGGCTTTAGCAAACCGGTTATAAAGCTTTTTGGGTTGGGCATATTTTGCGAATGCAGATAAATTCTATTTATCAAATCGGTAAGGCGGCTTTCGTCAAATTCGCAACCTGTAAGCTCTAAAAGACGAACAAAATCGTCGGTTGGTGACTCTATATAATCGGCAATTAGCGATTTCATAACCGATTTATAAATATCGCCCTGTGTTGTTCCGTCACTTACCTTGAAATCGGGCTCTATGCCGCATTTTTCAAAATTTTCACGCACAAGCTTTATACAAAATGAGTCGATTGTGCAAATATCGGCATTGCTAAGCAGGTATTTTTGCTTGATAAGTGCTGTGTTGTCGGGGTCACGCTGAATCTCGTCATAAAGACGTTTTTCAATACGGCTGCGCATTTCGGCAGCGGCAGCATTGGTAAAGGTAACAATAAGCAGGCGGTCGGCTGTAACACCCAAATTACTATCGCATAGCATTTTGATAACACGCTCAACCAAAACGGCAGTTTTGCCCGAACCGGCGGCAGCAGCCACCAGCACATTGCCCTTGGTGTCAATAGCTGCCTTTTGCATATCGGTAAAATTAAATGCCATTTACACCCACCTGCCTTTCAATTTCCTCTAACACATCTTGATTTGTAAGTATCGGTACCTCTTTGTGCTTTGTGTCACCTATACGGCAAATATTTTTATATTCGCAGTATTTGCAAGCATCGCTGTCAAGTCCGTCTATCGGCTCCACCGCCACATTACCGTTTAAAATGGAGTTTGCGGTTGATTTTATTTTTGTTTCTATAAAGCTAAAGACCTTATTAAAATCTTCGGGGTTTATGAAGCTTGACGAGGGCGCTTTTTCGTTTAGTCGCGGTACAAATTCACCCTTGTTTTCCTTATCCATAGCATTAATCAGCTCGCTGTCTGCCGCAAGCAGGCCGTTCATACGGCGTTTTGATTTTTCACCCGATTTATCACGGCTTGCCGGCATATAAAGTATACCTGCAGGCTCGCCGCCAAATTGTTCGCTCTTTGCCACAGCATATAGGTAAATCAGCATCTGCATATTTTGACCAAACAAAATATCAGGCAATTTAAAATTACGTGCACCTGATTTATAGTCAATAATTCTGACATAGCCGTTCCACCTGTCAAGGCGGTCAACCTTGCCTATAAGCTCAACGCTGCCATCATCAATAGGCAACGATATTTCGGGTATGTCACCGTCATAGCCTATTGAAAGCTCGCACTTTACCGGCTCAAAATCACTTTGAGCAAATTCAAGTGACAAACGACCCACTACAAATATAAGTGTACGTTTAATTGTGGTAAGCAGATATTTAAAATAGGGTGTTTCAATATCGTTATAGCCTATAACCTGTCCTAAATATTCATTTATATATTTATCAACCAAATCGGTGATTTGTGAATTGTTAAGCTTTGACAAGTCCTTGCCGTAATCTTCTACCGCGCGTTGCAAAACATAATGTATTATTGTACCACGTTGCAGACTGTTAAATTCTGCAGGTTGCAGGCTTTGGACCTTTAGACCGTATCGTACAAAATACATAAACTGACAACGGTTGTATGTATCAAATCTTGATGGCGACATACGAAGTCGCATACCAAACAACTGCTTTGCCGTATCGGCAGTAAGCTGTTGTTTTACGTGTGTGCGGCAACCGATAACGCTGTCAATACGGTTGGATATTTCACTGCCCTGCACCGCCGCCGCTAATGTAACGGTATCAGCGGTATTGTCAGCCGACAAGCTGCCACATAGTTTAGATAAAGCATCCTCATAGCTTTCGGGCAATTGATTTTTATCTAAAGCGTTTGTTTCATTTACAACCACGCCTTCAAATTTATTTTTTATATCCACAAAAAATGCCGACGGCTCTGCAGCCGACACACCGTCAAAGGTAGCGGCATAGCTTATAAACACACCGTGTGATGCACAGCAAACATTGGTATAAAGCAGATGATCCTCATCCACAGCCGCCGCAAAGGTTTTGTCGGGTATTTCAAGTCCCTTTGCTATCAGCACATCACGCTCGTTATTGGCAAACAGACCAAAATTTTGCTCCTGTCGTGGAAACACCCCTTGATTAGCACCCATAATAAAGGCGTATTTAGGGCGTGAGGGTCTTATGCGGTCGGCGGCACCAAATATAGCCTCATCAACCATTTGCGGTATAACACCCACCGTTTCAAGCAATACCGACATAGCAAGCGCATCATAAAATTCGCGTTTAGATATTTCCTTTTCACCAAAGCAGGAATTTAAACTGTTTAATATATGCATCAGCCTTTGCCATGACTGTTTTACTGCATCGTTGTAAACCGCATCACCACCATATTCTTTAGCAAAGGTTTTAAAGCGGTCAGCGGCATTAAAATCGTCAAATGTGCACACCAAAGCACGCGCCATATTTTGCGCGGTGCCATAAAAATTATCCTTTAGCCTTTTAAGCGGTGCAATCGCCTTTTCGCGTAGAGCATTTAGCTTTGACAACTGCTTATCTACACTGCTGCTTTGCTTTTCGCGAGTTATAAAGCCGTCGGGGTCCATTGTCCACTCATCTGTCCACCTACTGCCGTCAACGCCCCACAGATATGTATAGTTTTCAAGCTGGGCTATTTCATCGGTGGTCAAAACCCCAATGCCCGATTTATGAAAACGCAGTATATTTTCGGTGCTGAATTTGAGCGCCGTATTTGCCGCGGCAATAAGTGCCACCGCAGGCGGTGTTGATAAAAGCGGAATACGCCTGTCAATAAAACAACTGACATTGTTTTTTTGACAAGCCACGCTTAAAGCATCCTCATAAGGCGCAGTATCACGGGCAATGATTACAAAATCGCTATAACGTGCACCCGTCTGTCGCACAATACGTCGAATATTACGTGCCACAAAATCAGCCTCGGCATAGACACTGTCAGCGCGGCAAAGGCATATACTGTCATTTTTAACTGTAACATCGGATTTGCCGGTTGCCATAAAATCTTCAAGTAATGCAAGACAATCGCTTTCATAATTTTTAGTGCTTAAAACAATATCATCTGCCACAGGTACGGCAAATTTTTGGGCAATAACGGTTATGTTATGCTTTACTTTTTTTATGTTGGCAAATAGTCCAAATTGTCTTGTGTCTTGCGGGTTGTCGGTAAGCGTTATCGTGACAGAAGCCGCCTGTGATATAATTTGCTCTAAAATTTTATACTGCTGACCCGAAAAGCTTTTAAAACTGTCAATAAATACCGTTTTACCTTCAAAATACTTGTAGGTATTAAGTGCATAGTAAAGCTTCGTTAATCGGTCGGTATCGTCGATAAATCTTTCGGCAATTATGGCATCATAGTTTTGGTAAATAAGTGCCGTATCTAACAGCTTTAGTTTTAGCTGCTCGTCATCAATATCATCTGCCGCGGCATATAAATCGTCAGCAGTTATAAAGCTTTGCTTAAACTCGGTTATACTGTCAAGTATAAGGGCGGCAAATGAAGAAGATTTACTGTATTTTTTAAAGCGCTGCAATTCGTCACGGCAAAGGGATATCGCCCTGTTCATAAGTATTATTTTATCAGCACCCGAAAGACTTTCACCGCAAACGCCACCGTTTATGCGCTCAATCTCGTCACAAAGGCGTGTAAAGCTGATAACCGACACGCGCTGTGCCGCGCCATCGCCCACACGGTCAAGTATATTTTTTTCACTTTCAAATGAAAATTGCTCGGGCACCAAAAGCACGGGGTCTACCCCGCCATTAATACACTCTGCTATTTTTTGTGTAACCGTATAGGTTTTGCCGCTTGAAGCACGACCTAAAATAAACTGTAGCACTTTAACACCGCCTAATATGAATAACTATTTATATAAATATACCATTTTTACAGCATATTTTCAAGCATATATAAATCACCTTACAAAGCAATTATAATCGCTTTGATGTGACAAAAGCGGGACATTAAAGCGTATTTCGACAATATCTTGCTTTTTTCTGTTAATAATGATATATTTATAATGTCATTATTCGACATATAGGAGGTTTAATATGGAAAGAGCAACCAAATGTAAAGAATGCGGAAGTTTTTATAATGGAGAGTTAGGCGCTTGTCCCTATTGCGGAGCCGGTTACGGATACAATCAACCAAAATATGAAAACCGGACACTAATTTGGATTTTACCAGTAATAACGCTTATAGTTGTAGCAATAGTATTAGGCTCAATTTTTGCTGTTAATTATTATAAAGCCAGACCTATTATGGCAAATATAAAATCAAAAAACTATTCTGTAGATGATACAGAAACCGTAAAAATAATAAGAGCAAAGCTTGATGCTTTATTAGATGCAGGATACTCAAACATAAGGTATTGTTCGGCAGATGTATGTGAAACCGAAGGCGAAGAAATTTTGTTTGCCGGTAAATTAAACGAAAAATATTATTTTTCGGTTTATTGCATATACGACGGTCAAGCGGTGGAGGTTTTCAGCAACACAGATAATATAGCCTATTATTTGTGCTCTAAAGACGGCAAAGACCGAATATTAAGCTTTTCGCAAAGTCAAAACAACGATAACGGAAATTACACTCAAAATTATACATACAGCTTGTTTTACTTTGACACCCAATTTGCAAAGCACGAAGAGGATTCGTCAAATATAAATGTTGCCATAAGCTCAACCCCAGGACAAGAAGAAAATGAATTTTTTGAAAAATTTAATCAATACCGTGAGTACATTATAGTTTGCATAGACCCGTATGAATTAACCGGATATGACTTGATGTATGGTCAAACCCCATCTAATAAAAAGTATTTAAGAATATCAAATTGCAGCACAAGCAAATCGGGTGTTGTTGACGTTTATTCACATTCGTGGCTGAATTTACGCGAAGGACCCGCAAAATCTTATAATAAAATTTTAATTGACCCCACAAACGCCAAAAGCTTTGTAAAACAAATGCGTGGCTCGGTTGTTACCATTCTTGATACGGTTAATATTGCAGATAAAGATAATCCCGTTTGGGTAAAAATTCAAATTAAATATGCTGATAAAACACTAATCGGATATTCCTCTCAAAGTTATATCAACCTATATGATGTTAAAAATTTATCGGTTGGTGACCATTTTGATATTGAAGCTGAAAGCAGTCAATCTACACTTACGTGGAGTGTAAATGACAGCAACGTGGCATATATTGACCCCTCAACCGGCGAGATAATAGCCAAAGCCCCCGGTCTTGTTATGGTAACCGTAAAAGATAACAACGGATTGACCGATTCGTGTTTAATTAGAATCAATTAATAAATCGATTACTTGTTGTTATATTTTTTATGCTAAACATCCCGACTATTTTGATAAATAGTCGGGATGTTTTCTAATAATTTATGAAACACTTTATTCTTGTGTCTTTTTGTTTAGTGCTTCAATGCAAGTTTTGCAAACCAGCTTGCCGTCATGCTCGATTAAATCGTCGGCACCGCCACACAGCACACAGGTGGGGTTGTGCTTTTTCAGCACTATGCAGTCGTCTTGCATTAGTATTTCAAATTGGTCTTCGCCCTCAGTCATATCAAGAAATTTACGTATTTCTTTTGGTATTACCACCCTGCCCATATTGTCAAGGCCTCGTATAATTCCTGTTTCACGCATCGTTATTCTCCTATCGCCCAATCAATCGGTGTTTGTCCGGTTGAACGTAATATTTCATTCGCTTTAGAAAAATGCTTGCAACCAAAGAAGCCGCCATAAGCCGATAGCGGACTTGGATGCACGGTAATTAATTTTTTATGTATGGGGTTTGTTATAATCTCTGCCTTTTTGCGAGCATTAGCACCCCAAAGCAAAAGCACTATCGGTGTTTGTTTTTTGTCAAGCTCGCTGATTATTCGGTCGGTAAAGGTTTCCCAACCCTTGCCCTTGTGGCTGTTTGCCTCACCCTCGCGCACGGTAAGCACGGCATTAAGCATTAACACGCCTTGACCTGCCCAAGATGACAAATAGCCGTGACTTGGTATTTTAAAACCAATATCGTCGTGTAGTTCTTTATAAATATTTTTAAGCGAAGGCGGTACATCAATACCCTTTTGCACCGAAAAGCAAAGTCCGTGTGCTTGACCCGCACCGTGATAGGGGTCTTGACCGATGATTACCACCTTTGTATTTTCAAAAGAGGTATATCGCAGGGCATTAAAAATATCGTTCATATTGGGATATACCGTATACGCTGCATACTCGGTTTTTAAAAAACCGCGCAAGGTAAGATAATACGGCTTTTGCCATTCGTCGGCTAAAATGTTATCCCAATCGTTACCAACGTTTACCATAACATCACCTTAAATAATATCATATACTTCGATTATGCCGCTTGAATGATAAAGTGACGGTGTTATCATAACCGAGTAGCCCCTGCCGTTATCACTTGTCCACTCAACCGAGTGCTTGCGTGGCACGGCACAATTGGCAAGCAGCATCATAATAGCACCGCCGTGCATAATAACACCGGCGTTTGTCACATCGTGCTGCATCATATCACGAACTATCATATTAAGCGCCAAAGCCTGACGTTTTATAAAATTAACGGTGGTCTCTCCGCCTACCGGTGCATCAAGCTTGCCGCTTGTCCAATCAGCGTATTCGGGCATTATTTCGAGTTGGGCTGCGGTTTTACCCTCAAACTCACCAAAGTCATACTCGGTAAGCTCGTCAATAATGTGCGGTTCAAAACCGGGGTAGATTATATTGGCACTTTGCTTACAGCGAAGCATTGGGCTTGTGTAAAGACGCTCAATATCGGGGTATTCTACCATATTTTTCATTTCTTGCAGTTCACGCACACCCTCGGGTGACAGCGGCAAATCAGTACGATTGCCAATATACATACCGGCAGTGTTGGCATCGGTACTGCCGTGACGTATAAGATGAATTTTAAAGGTTTTCATTCTAACAACTCCGTAATAATGCTATTTGAAATAAGCATACCGCTATCAGTCAGTGATATTTGCGGCAAATCTGCCTTTAAATACCCTGCTTTTTCAAACAGTAATACTTTATCGATAATACTTTGCGGTATAACACCGTAAATTTGGTTAAGGTCAACACCACCTGCCAGCCGTAACCCAAGCATAAGCTTTTCTGTGTGGTCGCCACCCTCGCCGTCAAAAACGGTTTGGGGATTTTTGATAAACACCTTTAAATCACGCGGGTAATAAAAACGTTTGCCGTCTACAAAGCTGTGTGCCGAGGGTCCAATTCCCAGATAATCGTCACCCAGCCAGTACTTCAAATTATGGCGACTGTGCTTACCTTCTTTTGCAAAATTAGATATTTCATAATGATTATACCCGTTTTTTTGTAAAACGTCACACATAAAAAGATACTGCTCTGCCGCGGCGTCATCATCGGGTAAATTTAATGTGTCTTGTTTTTTTGCAAAAACGGTATTTGGCTCTATCTTTAAAATGTAAGACGAAATATGCTGTGCTTTTAGCGACAGCATAAAATCGATGTCAGATTTAAGGGTTTGCAAATTGCTATTTGGCAGTGCTATCATTAAATCTACCGAAATATTTTCAAACCCCAAGTCTTTAGCCGCTGACACGGTTTGTGCCGCTTGCGCTGCCGTGTGTGTTCTGCCTAAGACTTTAAGTATATCATCACACCCCGACTGCACACCGATTGATAATCGGTTAGCACCCGCAGCTTTAGCATAATGCAAAAATTCACAGCTTGACGAGGGATTAACCTCAACCGTAAATTCACAGTCGTCTAAAACATTAAAGCTTTGGCGGATAGTACCGATAAGCGACACAATATGCTGACCCAAAAGCGACGGTGTTCCGCCACCTATGTAAATAGTATCAATGGGGCGGTTTATACTGCCGCCCCATTTTTGTATTTCACATTTTAATGCGGATAAATATGCGTCTAATGTATCTTTATTGTAAAACGCCGAATAAAAATCACAATAGTTGCATTTACGCTCACAAAAAGGTATGTGAATATATAACCCCAGTGACCTATTAGTCAAGGATTTCACCTATGCAGCTGCCGGGTACACAAGCGGCATTTGCCTCATCGGTGTCAATGTGCATTGCAAGTGCATAGCTGTCGCTAACGCGAGCTACTGTGTCACCAAAAATGAGTGCTCTACCCTCGGTTGGAATTTTAACGCTTACGATTTGCTTGTCAACAATGCCGTATTTTTCACCGTCAGCAACGGTCATATGTATATGACGCTTTGCGGCAATAACACCCTCGGTAAGCTCAACCTCACCGCAAGGGCCAACAAGCTTGCAAGCGCCGCTGTTTGCAACATCACCTGATTCGCGAATAGGTGCTGTAACACCGATTGCACGAGCATCGGTAAGAGAAAGCTCTACTTGGTCGGCAGGACGGCAAGGACCCAATATTGATGCCTTAAGGCTACCCTTGGGGCCGACAACGGTTACCTTTTCTTCACAAGCAAATTGACCGGGCTGTGAAAGGTCTTTTTTGTTTGTTAGGCAGTGGCCGCTGCCAAACAAGGTTTCAAGTGTTTCTTTGGTCACATGTACGTGACGTGCTGAAATTTCTACAAGTACTTCTTTTTTCATTTTTAAAATCTCCTTTTATCACAAGTAGAATTATTCTACCATAATTTGACATATATTTCAACAATTATATTTTCATTCTCAGCATTGAGCCGGTTTTTATTTCACGTTCAAAAGGTATTTTTATCTGCATCATGGGGCTGTTGGCACTTTCAAGCCTTATACCATCTTCATTGTACAGTTCGGTTGTGTCAACATCAAAAGGTGCACTGCCCGCCTCAAGACAATCAAGTATAGTGCCGCTTGCAAACTTATTTTTAAGGGTTGCAATTATACAGCCGTCTTGGTATCCGTCAACCACAGCCGCTATTGCATAGTTGCGGATATAACCCGCATCCTTATAGCTTTGGGCGTTTTCGGGTCTGCCAAAATAAAAGCCTGTTGAATAGGTGCGGTGGCTGATTTTATCAAGCTCATCAGCAACCCATGCGGGTAATTGCCACTCACCCTTTGCGGCATCTAAGCTGTCAATTGCACCACGATAAGCGTTGGCAGTAACCGCAACATAATATTCGGTCTTTGCCCTGCCCTCTATTTTAATACTGCATACGCCGGCATCTTTAATTTTATCAAGATAAGCCGCCATACACATATCGTTTGCATTTAAAATATAGGTGCCCTTTTCATTCTCGGTTATGTTAAATAGCTGACCGTCACGCTTTTCCTCTACAAGGTTATAACTCCAACGGCAGGGCTGTGCGCAGTCACCACGGTTGGCATCGCGACCTGTCATATAGCTTGACAGCAAGCACCTTGCTGAAAATGACACACACATAGCACCGTGCGCAAAGGCTTCAATCTCAAGCTCAGGCGGTGTGTTTTCTCTTATTTTTTTAATTTCTTCAAGCGATAATTCACGGGCAAGCACCACACGCTTTGCTCCCATATTGTAAAATGCGGTGGCAGTGGCGCTGTTTACTATGCCCGACTGCACCGAAATATGCAGCTCACAATTAGGAGCATATTCTTTAACCATACCAATGGTGCCAAGGTCAGAAGCAATTACCGCATCAACACCTATTTCATTTAAATAGGTCAAAAACTGCGGTATGCGGGCAATTTCGTCCTCGTGAGGTATAACATTACACGCAACGTGCACCTTTACACCGTGAGCATGGGCATACTCAACACCCAATTTTAAATCCTCGTTGTTAAAATTGGCGCTTGCTGTGCGCATACCAAACTCTTCACCCGCAATATACACAGCATCGGCACCAAAGTCTACCGCCGTTTTAAGACGCGTAAGGTCACCTGCGGGGCAAAGCAACTCAAGTGAGCCTTTTTTATCAGTTAAAATACTCATTAATCCAGTTGTCGTTTCCTTTTAGATTATTTATAGTCTTGTTTTGTTCTTCAATAGTTTTGTGAAAATAAAAATTACCGTCACTGTCGGTTACAAAATAATAGTAGGGGCTTTTTTCCGTAGGATAAAGCGCCGCATTAATAGCATCTAAACCGGGTGAGCAAAGCGGACCGGGTGGCAAGCCTTTAATGGCACTAAACTTATCATCTGCCTGTGTGTTATATCTGCCGTCATCATTTTTAAAGCTATCACCGTAAAAAAGTGTTGGTGACGAGCCTAATGTGCCGCCTACCTCTTTATTGCCTAAGCGATTATAAAACACACCGGCAACATCCTTCATATATTTTGTGTTATTGCCTGATTCCATTTGTATAATAGATGCCATGGTCAGTATTTCGTTCATAGAATAACCTAACTCATCAGCTCGCTTATACATATCATCTGTAATTTTATTTTCTGCCGTGGTAATCATTTTTTCAACCACCATACGTGCGCACTCGGCTGAATCATAGGCATAAAAATCATAGGTATCGGGGAACAAATAACCCTCTAATGAATAATAGGTTTTACCCACATTGCAATTTTTAAGTAACTGACTGTCAAACTCAACCTCACCTAAGGCATATAAAAAGTCTTTTTTAGAACAAACGCCCTTTTCTTCAAGTATGGTTGCTATACCCTTTACAACCACCTTTTCGCCATTAACGTTTTTAACATAGTCATTTATGCCCGTACCCTCAGGTATGGTAACCTTAACGCTTTCGGCCTTTGCGCCATCGTTCATAAGCATATCGGCAATTTTGGCATAACCCGATTCGGTACTAAAGGTATAAAGACCGTATTTATACCGGCTTTCATAGCCCATTAGCTTTGAATAAAGTCTAAAAAACAGGGGCATTTTTACGGCACCCGACTCCTCTAATTTTTCGGCAATTGCCGCAGTGGAAGAGCCCATAGGTATATCCATTTGAGCATCTTGTCCTCTGCCAAAGCCAAGTCCTAAAAAGTCGGCACCGGCATAAATACAGGTTACGGCAATAGCAATTGAAACAACAAAAATGCTAACCATCCAAATAACATTTTTAAGCACAGTGTTGTCCTTTTTATCCCTATTTTTTTTACCTTTTTTATTTTGTATCGGCTCTTGCTCTAATTCAAATCCCTTGCCAATTACAAAATCGTCATCATTAATATTAAAGTTACTGTTGTTTTCCATAAATTACCTCTAATAAGAGCCGTAGCGCATACTACGTGCTGTTTTTTTAGCAATCGTATCACTTTGGGTTAACGCCTCTAAATAAAGCAGTGCAAAATCCATAGCACCGCCTGCACCCCAGCCGGTTATAATGTTACCGTCGCGCACGGCAGGTCGGTCTAACACATGTGCTCCCGCAAGCTCCTTTTCAAATCCGGTATAGCAGGTTACGTTTTTGCCTTGAAGCAAGCCCTTGTGACCCAGTATTGACGGAGCCGCGCAAATAGCACCGATAAGCTTATCATTTTTAGCAGCAAAATCAATAAAATATTGCACCGTGGCATCATTTTCAAGATTTAATGTTCCGGGCATACCGCCGGGCAATATTATGCCGTCAAGATTATCAAAGGTGGCATCTTTAATTGTGATGTCACAATTAACCGATATGCGGTGTGAGCCGCTTACCCTTTTGCCTGTAACACCCACCGTTTTGACCTCTATGCCGGCGCGGCGTAGAACATCAACGGGGGCTAAAGCCTCTAATTCTTCAAAGCCTTTGGCTAAAAATACATATACCATTTATATCACCCTTTTTCTAATGCATAATTAAAACACATCACATTGATTACAATACCTTTAAGGTCTCTTCTAATATATCGTTTGCAATATCCTCTATACTGCGGGGCTCGCCGTCTTTAGCACAGGGTATGATTGTCCACCCCGAATATTTTGCCGTAAACATTGCAGCCTTTCGGCATTGCTCAAGATAAGCGGTATCACTTTCGTGAATGTCCTTTTTGCTTTCGTCACCCTTATATCTGCCGCTCATCAGCTTTTGTGACACTTCAATCGGCATATCCAAAAATATAACCTTATCGGGCTTGGGGATTGCTACCTTGTTGTATTCAAGGTCATAAAGCCAATCTAAAAATCCCTGCCAATCGCTTTCAGGCATTTTAGAGGTTTGATGCACGGCATTTGAGGTGGTGTATCTGCCCGACACTATAATGCCGGCTTGGTTATAATATTCACCCCAACCGGTCTTAAACGAAGCATATCGGTCAACAGCATAAAAGAGAGACGCCGCATAGGCATTAACGTCCCCCGGCTTTTTGCCAAATTGACCGCCTAAATACATTTTTACCAGTGCACTTGAATCGCTGTCATAGTCAGGAAACGATACCGTTCGGCTTTTTATTCCCTTTTTTAAAAGATTTTGAGGCAATAACTCAAGCTGGGTAGATTTGCCGCTGCCGTCAAGACCTTCTATTACAATAAGCTTACCCATTGTTTTTCATATCCTCATACATTTTTTTGATTTCCCTTGCCTTGCCACAGCTCATTTTACCCTCAGGGCAAGGACCTGTAAGACAAGGTGGACCTGCTTTTTTAAATAACTCGGGCGCTACTTCACGCACAAGGGCAAGCATCTGATTTGCTACCGACTGAATTTCCCACTGGGCACGGTTGCAACAACGGTGACGGAAAAAGTTGTGCAATGAGCGCGCATTCATAGTAACCACCATTTTGGTCTCACACGCATTAGGCAACACAAAGCGTGCATCCTCGATAGCCTTTTTAGATGCAAGTCTTGCAGCAGTTTTTTCGTCTTTACCCTCTGCAATAAAAGTTTTTGTATGCTTTTCGGTAAGTATTTCGGCAATTTTGTCATACGCTTCTTGCGCAAGCCGCATTGACTCTTCATAAGTCTCAAGTGCCTGTGGGTCAGCCGACACCTCAGGTGGTGTTACAAATTCAAAAGCACCCTCTTTTACATAGCGCTGACTCTTAACAGAATATGATGCCATACGGTGACGGGTGATTTGTGCCAAAAATGCACGTGACACACCCTCTATACCAAATGTAAACGATGCATGCTCAACAGGGCTTTCGTGACCTATTTCTGAAAGCATTTCAACAAAGTCGGCAGCCTTTTCTTGTGTTAAGCCGTCATATAAATCACCTATTGTAGATGAACTATAGCAAAGCTTGGCTGCTGAAGCCACCGTCTTTTCGGGATTTGGGGTATGTGCTAAAAGTGTAACTGTCGGCATAAAATGACATCTCCTGACAAAAAAATCTATAAAGTTAATTAATTATATCATATTAACTTTATAATAGCAAATTATTTTTAATTTCAATCTTTTTAAAAAAATGTAAAAAAATTTTAAAAAAAGTCTTTTTATGTTGAACAAAATGTGTTACAATATATTAACTGAAATTTTTAAACTTTTTGCGGAGGGATTTTTTAATGTCCAATATCAACTTTAAACACACCCCTTGCGGTGACCTTGCCATTATCAGCATGCGCGGTTGCGAAGATATTTCTTCACAGGTAGATTTTTACCTAAAGCAATGGCGTGAAAACGATGATGACCAATCTTTTGTAATCGATGCTAATTGTCCCCGTTTTGGCACAGGTGAAGCAAAGGCAGTGCTGAATCACACAGCGCGCGGTCTTGATGCATTTATTATCTGTGACTGCTTTAACTATAACGTTACATACAAAATGTACGGACAAACAGTCCCCATGAGTCCTGACGACCACTTCCAAGATTTAAAGCGTGTTATTGCAGCATTTGGCGGTAAAGCACGTCGTATTACTGTTATTATGCCTATGCTATATGAAGGCAGACAGCACCGTCGCACCGCACGTGAGTCTATGGACTGTGCAATGGCTTTGCAAGAGCTTATGTCAATGGGCGTTAAAAACATCATCACCTTTGATGCCCACGACCCTCGCGTAAACAACGCTATCCCCTATGGTGGTTTTGACAACGTACAAGCGGCATACCAAATGATTAAGGCATTGCTTCGCAGCGTGCCCGATGTTAAGCTTGACCGCGACCACACCATGATTGTATCCCCCGACGAAGGCGGTATGGGCAGATGTATTTACTATTCATCTGTATTGGGTCTTGAGCTTGGTATGTTCTACAAGCGCCGCAACTATTCGGTTGTAGTAAACGGCCGCAACCCCATTGAAGCACACGAATTTTTAGGCAACGATATCACCGGCAAAGACTTAATTTTGGTAGACGATATGATTTCAAGCGGTGAAAGTATGCTTGACATCGCAGCAAAGCTTAAAGAAAAAGGTGCCGGCAGAATATTTGTATTCTCAACCTTTGGTCTTTTTGTTGAAGGACTTGAAAAGTTTGACGAATACTATGAAAACGGACTTATTGATAAAGTATTTACAACCAACCTTATTTATCAAACCCCAGAGTTATTATCACGTGAGTGGTATTGCAGTGTTAATATGTCAAAGTATATAGCGTTAATCGTTGATACACTAAACAACGATAACTCTATCAGCAAGTTGCTTGACCCTGCTGACAAAATTAAGGCAGCAGTAGCACGCTACGAAGCAAGTAAATAAGGATTGTCCTTCAAAGCCTATCAAAAGCAAAACAAAAACATTGGGTGTTATCAAGAAAATTCTTGATAACACCCGTTTTTGTTTACTTATTTTGTTCCTGTTGAGCCAAAACCACCGGTTGAGCGTTTGGTATCATCAAGGCTTTCGCTCTCGCAAAATTCTGCCTTAATATACGGCATTATAACCAACTGTGCCACACGTTCACCAGAGGCGATTGTTTGCATTTTGTCAGAATGATTGTGAAGCGCCACCATAATCTCACCGCGATAGTCGCTGTCAATCACACCTACTTTATTAGCAGGCGCCAAGCCCCGTTTGGTAGCAATGCCGCTACGGGCAAAAATAAACCCGCCAAAGCCGTCGGGTATTTGCATAGCAACACCTGTATGTATAAGCACAGTTTCATTTGGATTAATTGTTATATCGCCACTTGGCAATGCATATAAATCAGCACCCGCCGCAAACGGTGTACCATAACTTGGAACGATAGCTTTTTTATCCAATTTTGTAAATTTTACGGTAGTGTTCATCTTAATTCTCCTTAAAAACAACAATAGCCTGCTAATAATAGCAGGCTATTGTCTGGTGCGGGTGACAGGACTTGAACCTGCACATCGGTGACACTAGCTCCTAAGGCTAGCGCGTCTGCCAATTCCGCCACACCCGCATATTTATTTTTTCGACGCTCAATCATTTTACTGTATAAAACACAAAATGTCAAGCATAAATTTTAAAAGCACCCATAAAAATTTTTATAGGTGCTTTTATGTATCATTTAAGCATTATTTTCTTAAAACTGTCAATTTGTGATTTTGGTACACCAATATAGCTTATAAGATAATTTTCAATGGCACTTGACAGCTTTCCATCACCTGTGTCATAGTTATCCATCATTTCTTTGTACATAGCTCCCCAAGCTACATAGTTGCCTTCTACCTTCATTTCCAAATCATTGGGTCCAAACGTATTTCCGTCGCCATTACCACGCCAACGCTTGCCTGAATTTGAAAATGATGTCAGTTCAAAATCTCTGGTCAAATCCTCATAAGATACTCCTAAAAGACCGTTTGTAATAAAAGCAAATGTTCCCGTGCGATCTGCACCTGCCGAGCAATGTGTATATATAGGATAGTTGCTTTTATCTGATAAAAGTTTAAAGATTTCTTTATAGTTTTTCTTTACCTCTTCTTCACATTCCGGTTTAAAAATATAATCGTACTGTGCAGCAGTATCAATAAAGACGTAATTAAGACCTATTTGTGGCGGATTGGGCTTATTCCATGAACCTCTAACATCAATTTCTGTTTTAAGACCTAACAGTTTAACTGTAGCCTTTCCGGCATCTGTTATATTGTCTAACGCCTTGCCACGATACATCATTTCATATTTTACAGTTTTACCGCTCTCGGTAATCCATCCGCCCATATCACGCACATTGCCGCTGCCGTCAATTTTTATCCATCTGACAGGTGCGTCCTTAACCTTTATTTTACCACTACCCAAAGTATCATCGGTAAGGTCACCGGTAACCTTCCAATAATATGTTTTACCGGGTACAAGCGTTGTTGTTTCAACATACATAGTGGTTACAACCGATTTAATCGCATTGCTAAAATCCGACTTTTCTGATAACCATAGTATAAATTCCGTGCTGCCGTCATAGTTCCAATCAAGCTCTAATGTCTGATAATCATACGAAACGCCGCTAAATTCATTAAGCAGACTAAATTGCTCCTCGACGGTTGCAGCATTTAAATAATTGCGTACCGTTTCTTCGCAAATATCAACCTCAACCGCATCAATATTGTCTGTTTGCTCAGCTGTAATATCTTCCTTACTTGAGCTGTTGGTCTGTTTGCCACAACCACAGATAGAAAACACCATCGCAAAACACAAAATAAATACTAACACTTTTTTCATAGTCAAACCTCCCATTTATATACACATATATTATATAGCGACTCTTAAATAATGTCAAACTTAAAAAACTGCATATTCAATAAAATCACCTGCAAATTTGCAGGTGATTTCAGTTTATCCAAGCATTATATTTTTAAAGCTGTCGATTTGTGATTTTGGTACGCCTACGCCACTTATAAGAAAACGTTCAATAGCCGAAGAAAGCTTGCCGTCACCTGTGCCGTAAACCTTCATCATTTTATTATAAAGTTCACCCCAAGCTACATAGTTGTTGCTGTCATCTTGCATTACAAAGTCATTTGGGCCAAATGTACCACCTGCACCGCTGCCACGCCAACGCTTGCCTGAATTTGAAAACGATGTAAGTTCAAAATCACGGGTTAAATCCTCATAAGAAACACCCAAAAGACCGTTTGTTATAAAAGCAAAGGTACCTGTACGGTCAGCACCTGCTGAACAGTGTGTATATATAGGATAGTTGTTTCTGTCAGATAATAGCTTAAATATTTCTTTATAGTTGGTTACTACCTCTTCTCTAGGGCTGTTATCACTTGCAAAAATCAAATCATATTGTGCGTGAGTATCAAGAAATTTATAATTCATTCCCGCTACTTTAGGCGGATTTGGATTATTGCCTGCATGACGTATATCAAGCTCGGTTTTTAGACCTAACTGTTTAACGGTATTTTTACCTGCATCGGTTATGCTGTCTAACGCCTTACCGCGATACATCATTTCATATTTTACAGTTTTACCGCTTTCGGTAATCCATCCGCCCATATCGCGCACATTTGATGTGCCGTCAATTTTAATCCATCTAACCGGCGCATTCTTTATCTTTAGCTTACCGCCGCCCAATGCATTATCGGTTATTGTGCCGGTAGCTTTCCAATAATATGTTCTGCCCGGAACAAAAAGTGTATCGGTGATAATCATAGTGTTGGTAACTATTTTTTGCGGATTACTAAAATCAGCGTTTTCGGATATCGTAATGGTATATTGCGTACTGCCATCATAATTCCAATCAAAATCAACCGTTTGATTATCTAATGATTGACCGCTAAATTCATTAAGCCAATAAAACTGTTTTTGCGGTGTGGTGGCGTTTAAATAACCACGAACGGTATCGTCACAAATATCAATTTCAACAGCATTATTATAGTCAATTGTAATATTATTGTCGTTAGTGCCTACATCATTATTATTGCTGCTGTTGTTTTGTACATCAGCGTTATTATTTTCAGTATTAGACTGATTGGAACCCTCAATCGTATTACCGTTTGCGTCAAGCGTAATCTCTTCATACTCAACAGACGGTTCCCCGCTTGAAGCATTAGAAAAAATACCGTCAATAAGTCTACAGCCACACATTGACATTACCATAGAAATGCAAATAATAGTTGCAACCAATCTTTTCATAATTGTTCTCCTTAAATATGTAAGTTATATTAATTATATATTAATATTATATCTATGTCAAACACAAAAGTTTTGTAAGAAAATATTAACAAATTGTAAAAGGTCAGAGAAAGTCAAACTTTTTTCTTAAAAAGTATTGACTTTTTGAAAAAGTGGTAATATAATACAATCAAACAATTAAAGTTTGACTTTAACTGACCAATAAAAGATACGGAGGTATCCACAATGAGTGAAGAAAATATAACTCAAGAAACCCCAAAAAAAGAAAAAAAGAAATCCAAAAAAGACAGCGAAATTGAAGCGCTAAAGGCAGAGCTTGATGCAAAAGCCGATCTGCTTGCCCGCACCGCTGCCGAATTTGATAACTTTAAAAAACGCACCGAGCGCGAGCGTGTATCGGTTGCCGAATTTGCAAAAGCGGGTTTGATTAAACAACTTTTGCCAATCCTTGATAATATAGACCGTGCCGCTGCAGCCGACAAATCAAGCGACGACTATATTAAAGGTATTGAATTAATCGTAAAACAATTTGAAACCCTTGCCACCAATTTAGGTATTGAAGAGTTAGCCCAAACAGGCGACCAATTCGACCCTAATTTTCATGAGGCAGTAATGCATATCGAGGATGAGTCTTTGGGCGAAAACGTCATAGCCGATGTTTTGCAAAAGGGCTACAAAATCGGCGATACCGTTATTCGTGCCGCTATGGTAAAGGTTGCAAATTAAAACAAATAAACAATCAAAACAAAACACAAAAATCTTAGGAGGATTTTATCATGGGAAAAATTATAGGTATTGACTTAGGTACAACAAACTCTTGCGTTGCCGTTATGGAAGGTGGCGAGGCAGTAGTTATCGCTAATGCTGAGGGCGCACGCACTACACCAAGTGTAGTTGCATTTTCAAAAACCGGTGAGCGTATGGTAGGTCAGGTTGCAAAGCGTCAGGCTATCACCAACCCTGACCGCACAATCAGCTCAATCAAACGCGAAATGGGCAGCAACTACTCTGTAGCAATTGATGACAAAAAATACACCCCTCAAGAGGTTTCGGCTATAATCTTGCAAAAGCTTAAAGCAGACGCCGAAAGTTATTTAGGTCAAAGCGTTACCGAGGCTGTTATCACAGTTCCTGCTTACTTTACCGATGCACAGCGTCAAGCAACCAAAGATGCCGGCAAAATTGCAGGTCTTGAGGTTAAGCGTATTATAAATGAGCCTACCGCTGCGGCACTTGCATACAGCATTGACAAAGAAGATGACCAAAAGGTTATGGTATACGACCTTGGCGGTGGCACATTTGATGTTTCAATCATTGAAATGGGCGACGGTGTTCAAGAAGTTTTGGCTACTGCCGGCAACAACAAGCTTGGCGGTGACGACTTTGACAAGCGTGTTATGGACTATATAGTAGCTACATTTAAGGCAGAGCAAGGCATTGACCTCGCAAACGACAAAATGGCTATGCAACGTGTTAAGGAAGCGGCTGAAAAGGCAAAAATTGACCTTTCAGGTATGACCACAGCCGATATTAACCTTCCCTTTATCACTGCCGATTCAACCGGTCCAAAGCATTTTGAAACAACACTTACCCGTGCTAAGTTTAACGAGCTTACTGCTGACTTAGTAGAGGCTACTATGGCACCTGTTCGTCAAGCAATTGCCGATTCAGGTCTTGATAAATCAGAAATCAACAAGGTTCTTATGGTTGGCGGTTCTTCAAGAATTCCTGCAGTTCAAGAAGCTGTTAAAAACTTTATGGGCAAAGAGCCATTTAAGGGTATCAACCCCGACGAATGTGTAGCACTTGGTGCGGCACTTCAAGGCGGCGTTTTAGGCGGCGATGTTAAGGGACTACTTCTTCTTGACGTTACTCCCCTGTCTTTAGGTATAGAAACCATGGGCGGCGTATCAACCAAGGTTATCGAGCGCAACACCACCATTCCTACCAAAAAGAGTCAAATTTTCTCTACCGCAGCTGACGGTCAAACATCGGTTGAAGTACACGTGCTTCAGGGTGAGCGTGAATTTGCAAAAGACAACAAAACACTTGGTGTATTCCATCTGGACGGCATTGCAGCCGCTCCTCGCGGTATTCCTCAAATTGAGGTTACATTTGATATTGATGCCAACGGTATTGTGCACGTATCGGCAAAAGACCTCGGCACCGGTAAAGAAAACGACATCACTATTACATCTAACACCAATATGTCTAAAGACGATATTGATAAGGCTGTAAAAGAGGCAGAAGAATACGCTGCAGAGGATAAAAAGCGTCGTGAGGCTGTTGATGTTCGCAACAATGCCGACCAAATGATTTATCAAACCGAAAAGACCATCACCGAATTTGGTGACAAGATTACCGAGGAAGAAAAATCAAAGGTTGAAGCTGCTAAAGAGGCTTTAAAAGAAGCACTTAAAGGCGAAGACATTGATGCTATCAAGGCTCGTCAAGAGGATTTACAAAAAGAAATCTATGCTATAAGCGAAAAGGTTTATAAAGCAGCAGCCGAGGCACAGCAAGCAGCTCAAGGCGCTGATGCGGGTGCCAACCAGCAACCCGACGACAACGTTTACGAGGCTGATTTTACCGACGCAGAATAACAGACAGCAGATATCAGATAACAGATATCAGACCATTGTTTTTAACGTCTGATATCTGACATCTGACCTCTGCAATCTATTTTAGGAGATTTTTTTGTGGCAGAAGATAAAAGAGATTATTACGAAGTCTTGGGTGTAGATAAATCAGCATCTGATGACGAACTTAAAAAAGCATACAGAAAACTTGCAAAAAAATATCACCCCGACCTAAATCCCGACGATAAGGTTGCCGAAAAAAACTTTAAAGAGGTTAATGAGGCATACGAAATACTGTCCGATTCTGAAAAGCGTGCCCGCTATGACCAATTTGGTCACGCCGGTGTAGACCCCAACTTTAATGCCGGTGGCGGAAATCCGTTTGGCGGCGGCTTTGGCGGCGGTTTTGGTGATTTTGGCGACCTCGGCGATATTTTCGGCAGTATTTTCGGCGGCGGCTTTGGCGGCGGAAGCAGGGCTAACCCCAACGCCCCACGCCGTGGCAACGATGCCTCTGCCAGCGTTAATATTTCGTTTGAAGAGGCGGCAAAGGGCTGTAAAAAAACCATCAAGGTCACCAAGATTGACAATTGCTCCGAATGCGGCGGCACGGGTGCCGAAAAAGGCAGCGACATTAAAACCTGCCCCGTTTGTCACGGCAGTGGTCAGGTGGCATCTGTTCAGCGTACACCATTTGGTCAAATACAAACTCAAACCGTTTGCAACCACTGTCACGGCAAAGGCAAGGTTATTGAAAAGCCCTGTCACACCTGTGCGGGTAAAGGCCGCATACGCCACACTGTAGAAAAGACCATTGAAATACCCGCAGGTATTGACGACGGTCAGGTTATAAGTGTTCGTGGCGGCGGTGATGCCGGTGTTAACGGCGGACCCTCGGGCAATCTGCGCGTTAGCGTAAATGTTCGCCCCCACCCCGTTTTCGAGCGTGATGGCTATGACATTTACTGTGAAATACCCATCACCTTTGCGCAGGCGGCTTTGGGCGACGAAATCACCGTGCCAACCCTTGACGGTAAGGTTAAATTCACCATACACGAAGGCACACAGCCGGGTGACGAATTTAAGCTTAAGGGCAAGGGCGTACAACGCCTAAACTATGTTGGTCGTGGTGACCAATATGTTAAAATTGTGGTTGAGGTACCACGCGATTTGTCAAAAGAGCAAAAGTCAAAGCTTAAAGAATTTGACAGCGCAACCGATGCCAAAAACTACAAAAAGCAAAAATCATTCTTTGATAAAATTAAAGACTTTTTTGATTAAACTAAGTAAAAAAGCCTCGTTTTTAACGCGGCTTTTTTCTTTTAGTTATTTATTACATATTTAGTAACAACATCTAGATTGTAGAGCCTTTTGGAGGAATAGTCCATGCCGATGTACAATTTCCGCGTCTTGTCAATAAGGGCAAACTGTCCGAACTTATTTATATTCGAGCTGTAGCTGATGGAATATACAGGTTAATCGTCATTTATAACACTGGAATTATCGCAGAAAGGGCATCGTTTTTTTTCAAACTTGCAGAGATTACAATCGTGGCGATTTTCGAAGTTGCATAAAATACATTTTTTAGGCAACCATGATAAATCAAAATACGTCAATATCCTTTCTCTATAGATGAAAATATTTGAAAGGAAATACAACAAAAATACTATTCCAACATACTTAACAATCCTATTTAATACATTTGTTTTCATTCTCTTAAATAATTTATTGTTACTATATCTGAAACATACTTTTTAATCTCTTGTTTATGCGTGATAATGA
>JAUNAM010000099.1 GCA_030527615.1 Clostridia bacterium | reverse complement strand
AAAATGCCCTTCTAGGGCTTATTCAAGCCTCCGGCTTAGCCGGAGGTTTTGACTTTAATGAGGCGTTTCGCAAGCGAAACATTAAGCAGCCTTACGGATATGAAGAGTCCTTCGGACATGAAGCGTGCCTTGCGGCACATTGCGGAACGCTTTGCTTAATATAATTCGCTTCGCGAATTATGCTTTATGGCGGCAAAGCCGCCGCTTCATATTTGCGTAGCAAATGCTTCATTTACAAACCAAAAAAATTATGATATACTTAAATAAAGGATAGGTGCTTTTATGCGTGACGATAAATTATCGGTTCAATCGGTAGATTTTGCGGTTTCAATTATAAATCTTGTAAAAGAATTAAAACTAAAAAAAGAGAGCATTATTTCGAACCAAATCGGCAGAAGTGGCACATCTATCGGTGCAAACATATGCGAGGCACAGTATGCCCACAGCAAAGCTGATTTTACCGCTAAACTTAAAATCGCGTTAAAAGAGGCAAATGAAACAGGGTATTGGCTTGAAATTTTATATAAAACAAATTATATTGACGAGCAAACCTATAAATCACTTGACAGCATCTGCACAAGCCTTCGTGTAATGCTGATTTCTTCAATTAATACAGTTAATTCAAAATAAATTATGGCGTTATCAAGATTTCTTGATAATGCCCTTTTTATTTTTAACCGCCTTTTGCACCACTCGAAGTGCCGCGTACGTCTTCGGGTGCAAAAAACGCTTTCTGCAACTTAACTGCCTAATCCTAAAATGACGTGTTTACTTATTGATGTCACTGATTCTTATATATTATTTTATCGCAACTTATATCACCCGAGCAGTTTATGGTTTTGCAGGCAATGTTTTTGGCATCAATATTACCGTTGCAATTTACATCTCCTTGACTTTCTATGTCACCGCTTATATCGCCACATTCAACAAATTGACCGGCAGTTACATTGTCACCCACATCTCCGCACTCTACATACTGACCGGCGATCACATTGTCGCCAACATCGCCGCACTCTACATATTGGCCCGCGGTGACATTATCACCTACGTCTCTACACTCAACATAACCGCCGCATTGAACATTACCGTTTATATCGGCACAGTCTATATTGCCTTGACAAACAACATCACCGTTTATGCAACTATCACAAGCAAGATTACCTAAAATTTCAACCTTAAAATATTGTCTTGTTGTTTCGTTGCAATCTTTAGGAAAAGCAACATCTATATATGAATTGTTTTCTTGCACTTTAAGAATTTTCTTGCCCTTGGTTTGTAAAATTCGTATTACCTCATCATCATTCCAAGGCAGTTCAGCGCAATGGTCAGAATGATTTTCAATTTTTACTTTGCGAGAAAAAAGCTCATCAATATAGCAGTTAAACAAATCAGCTAAGGTAGGCAAAAATAATATATCAGGTGCAGATTTTGCGTTTTCCCATTTGGAAACAGCTTGAAAGGTTACACCAAGCTTTTGTGCAAGCTCTTCTTGAGTAAGTCCTGCTTTCTTTCGATGTTTTTGTATATTTGCTGCTAAAATGTTCGTATTATCCATATAATCAGCTCCTTTGTTGAGCTAATTATAACAGATAAAGATACAATACACAATAAATCAAAGGTTGATATTTTTCAACTTAGGGTTGAAATTATATTTTTGCTTAAAAAAGCAAGGAACGGTTTTAATTATCCGTTCCTTGTTTTATGTTTGCTTTAAATATTTGTTTCAGCAAATCGGTTACACCATTAGCTGAATTTATGGTTGCAACCATTAACTCATCAGGGTCAATTTCAGCGAAATCAATATCGTAACCACAATATCTTATAAGCTGTGTTATAAAAATTCTTTGTGTTCTGCCGTTGCCTTCACGAAAAGGGTGCAGCATATTTGTTGTGCAGTAAAAATCAACTATATTTTCTACAAAGTCGTCAAAATTGAGTTCTTTAAAATAGTTTTTATTTTTAAGTCGTTCAAAGCACATATTCGCGATTTTTTCAATCTCTGAACAATCAACAAAATTTGTACCTTTGTTACAATATATTTGCCGGGTAAAGCACACCAGCCAGGTGTGCTTTATTC